>JBJOPP010000058.1:0-9019 GCA_046050685.1 Bacteroidota bacterium | reverse complement strand
GTTTGGATGCTTTCGCGCAACGTCACGGGTGGTGTTTTCCAATTGAGCAAACGCATCTTTTCCACCTAAAAAATACATTAGGGAAAGAAGAAATAGTTTAAATGAAATTTTCATACTCAATTGAAATCTGGATATAATAAATACTTCTTTCGAATTGTCTTGTAGCGCTCTAAATCTGCTTGCCAGGAGGCGCGTATATCAACTTCTGACACACCATCCATAATCTGTTTTCTAAGCGCTGAAGTTCCTGCTAATTTATCGAAAAAATTCGGTGCTGTAAAAAACTTCTCTTTGTTCGGATAGCTCGTGTACATGGTCATTAGCCAAGACAAGTTCAGCTCAGTTGGACGTTTTTCGAAATTCACTTTGATTCCTTTACACAGTTGATTTTCAAACGGCGGATTGCTTGAAACACCGGGGATTTCCTTCGGGGTGAAAGTTGTTTCACCTTTCTTGCAATTCGGAAATCCAAATTGTTGAAAGGGAAGATTTGTTCCTCTACCAATACTAATGCATGTTCCTTCAAACCAACACAAGCTCGGGTATGCATAAATTGATGCAATGTTGGGCAAGTTTGGAGAGGGTTTAATGAGCAGTTCGAAATATGAATTGTGGTTGTATTCTGTGCACGAGATCACCGTAAGTTCACATGTCTTACCATCACTCAACCAACCTTCACCATTAATCATTTTCGCCATTTCACCAAGTGTGCATCCGTGAACAATTGGAATCGGGAGCTGTCCAACGAATGAATACAATTTTGAATCTGTCATTACCGGACCATCAACATAATATCCGTTCGGATTGGGGCGATCTAAAACAATAAACTCTTTATTACTCAGAACAGCAGCTTCCATCACTTCTTGCATTGTCGCTAAAAATGTATAAAAACGAACGCCAACATCTTGAATATCGAAAACAATCACATCTACATCTGCAAGCATTTCCGGTGTTGGCCTAACATGACTTCCATACAATGAAATAATTGGAAGCTTGGTTCTCTTATCTGTTGCGTCGTTAATGTGATCACCGTTGCCAGCTTCTCCGCGAAAGCCATGTTCAGGCGCGAAAATTTTCACCACTTGAATTCCACTAGATAACAGGGTATCCACGAGATGAGTATTTCCAATAACACTGGTCTGATTCGCCACAACGGCAACCCGTCTATTCTTTAACAGTCCGAAGTATGCGCCAGTATTGGCTGCACCTGATTTTTGCCCAACCACTTGAAAAATGGCGAGTGTGAAAACAACTACAAAAAAGAATTGAATACGAATGTGTTTCATGTGCACACAAATTTTGTTCATTCTTAACCAAAATTGAACCGAAATAAATGAAGTTAGTAACTTTCCAATGTCGAAGTCCTAACTTTGAGCCGCAATGAAATCATTTAAGCTAGCTTCTTTCTTGGCTTTTCGCATGCTGAAAGCAAGCGACAACGGGCGTATTTCGAAGCCGATTGTACGTATTGCTATGTGGGGAGTGGCTATTGGTATTGCACTCATGATTCTTGCCTTGGCCATTGTGAAAGGATTTCAATCCGAGGTTCGTCAAAAAGTTATTGGATTCGGAGGGCACTTTCAAATTGTTTCCAATAGTGATAATGCAGCACAGGAATCCGTTCCGCTGCTCATCGATAAAAAACTCATTGACGATTTAAAGAACATTCCAGGCATAAAAAACATAAGTGTATACGGACAGAAACCGGCCATCGTTGAATCGAAAGCGGGTTTGTCGGGGGTGATTGCAAAAGGAATTGAAGAGCAATACGACACCACATTTTTGCACAGTGTTCTGACGCAAGGCCGTGTTATGCAATTGAAGTACAATTCAGACACTTTGCCTGAAGCAGAAATCGTATTGTCGGAATACATTGCCAATCGTTTGGCTCTTCAATTGGGACAGAAGATGAGTTTGTATATCGTGAATAGCGAAGACGATATTCAACAACAAAATTTCACACTCGTTGGCACCTACAAAACAGAATTGGAAGAGTACGATGAAAAATTCATCTTCGTGCATCTCGCCTATTTGCAGCAGTTCGGTGGCTGGGGACTTCAAGGACAAATCATTGTAGACACGGCTTCAGTGCCGCTGCTCACGTTTATCTCTCCAATTGGATTTGGGAACGAAGGGGAATTCGAACAACATTGGCTCGACGGAACGCCTGCAAAAGACCCCATCCTTTATTTAGGTATGACAGACACAACATTTGGATTAGTTACAACAGCACCCTTTCAAATACCTGACACCACCTACGTTCATTTAACCTTCCCCCCACACGGCGAAAATGAATATGTAACTCCGCGATGGACTTACTCGAATCTACGTGGCAGCGAAGTGAATTACATTGGCGGATACGAAGTTCAAGTTGAAAATTACGAGGCTCTTGAAAAAGTAAGAGATCCTTTGTGGGAAGCTGTGCCCTATGACTTATTCGTGATACCCCTAACCGATCGCAATCCAGAAATTTTTGCTTGGTTGGAAATGCTTGATGTGAACGTGGTCATTATTGTCGTGCTAATGGTGGTTCTTTCTATCGTGAACATGACATCTGCATTGCTCATTCTTATTCTCGAAAGACAATCATTCATTGGCACATTGAAGTCGATGGGACTTCCGAATCCTATCTTGTTGCGCGTCTTCTTGTGGCATGCTGCCCATATCATTGGCAAAGGCGTTATCATTGGAAACCTTCTGGGTATTGGCATTGCATTGTTTCAGAAATACACCGGGTTCTTCAAATTAGATCCTGCGAATTACTACGTTTCTGAAATTCCCATTCTCATGAATCCGATGGAGATTGTTGTATTGAATGCGCTTACGCTTTGCGTTTGTGTTCTCGCTATGATTCTCCCTTCACTTTACGTATCAACCTTTCGACCTGCAGAGTCGATTCGAAAAAATTAAATCTTCCAACCTACCTTCGCAACATGAAGTATCACGAAAATATTCTTGGAACCATTGGCAATACTCCTATGGTGAAATTAAACACCATAGTGAAAGACATTCCAGCGCTTGTGTTGGCGAAAGTGGAAACGTTCAATCCGGGCAATTCCATCAAAGACCGCATGGCCTTGAAGATGATTGAAGATGCTGAGAAAGACGGAAGATTGAAACCAGGGGGAACCATTATCGAAGGAACTTCAGGAAACACCGGAATGGGCTTGGCCATTGCGGCTATCATGAAAGGATACAAATGTATTTTCACAAGTACCGATAAGCAGAGTAAAGAGAAATTCGATGCGCTCCGTGCCTTGGGTGCAGAAGTAATTGTTTGTCCAACAGATGTAGACCCAGAAGATCCTCGCTCATACTACAGCGTATCATCACGATTAGAAAAAGAAACACCAAATTCTTGGAAGCCGAATCAATACGACAATCCGAGCAATGCCCAAGCACATTACGAATCAACAGGCCCAGAGATTTGGGATCAGACCGACGGTAAGATTACCCACTTGGTCGTAGGTGTTGGAACAGGGGGAACCATCTCGGGAACTGCGCGTTTCTTGAAAGAGAAAAATCCGAATATTCAGGTCTTGGGTATCGATACCTATGGTTCAATTTTCAAGCAATACAAAGAGACTGGAAGCTATAGCAAAGACGAAATATACACCTACGTTACAGAAGGTATTGGTGAAGATTTTCTTCCGGAAAATGTCGACTTCAATTTAATTGATCATTTCGAAAAAGTAACCGACAAAGACGCCGCTGTCTACACGCGTAAAATTGCGAAAGAAGAAGGCATCTTCGCTGGAAACAGCGCTGGTTCTGCCATGGCGGGTATCATTCAAATGAAAGATCGCTTCAAAGAAGGAGATGTTGTCGTAGTTATATTCCACGACCACGGAACTCGCTACCTGGGCAAGATGTTCAACGATGATTGGATGAAGTCGAAGGGTTGGTTATAACCCTTTGTTTTACTTCTTGGCGTGAGCCTTAATGACGTTTGAAATTATTTCAACGCATTGCATAATCTCAGCTTCTGTAATACACAAAGGCGGAGCAAAACGAATAATATTTCCGTGAGTAGGCTTTGCAAGTAATCCGTTCTTGGCAAGATCTACGCAAATGTCCCAAGCCGCATGGCTGTCTTCGTGATCATCAATCACAACAGCGTTCAACAATCCCTTTCCACGAACAAGTGTAACCAACGAAACTTCGCTCTGAAGTTTTCTCATTTCACTGCGGAATAATTCTCCTAAGCGTTCTGAATTCTCTGCCATTTTCTCGTCGCGAAGAACTTCCAAAGCGGCTGTTGCAACTGCACAAGCCAACGGATTTCCACCGTATGTGCTACCGTGTTCGCCTGGCTTGATGGTAAGCATAATTTCATTGCTTGAAAGTACAGCACTTACGGGAAGCACACCTCCTGAAAGAGCCTTCCCCAAAACCAAAATATCGGGCTTCACATTTTCGTGATCACACGCCAACATTCTTCCTGTGCGTGCTAATCCAGTTTGAACTTCATCGGCAATCATCAACACATTATACTTCGTGCACAATGCGCGAACTCCTGCCAAATATCCTTCATGCGGAACAACTACGCCTGCCTCCCCTTGAATAGGTTCAAACATAAATCCTGCAATGTTTGGATCACTCGACAAGCATGTTTCCAAAGCATTCAAATCATTGTATGGAATAGACAAGAAACCTGGCATATACGGACCGAAACCGGCATAGCTACTTGGGTCTTGCGACGTTGAAATTGCAGCCAATGTTCTTCCCCAGAAATTTCCTTCCACAAAAACTATTTTCGCTTGATTGTCTGCAATGCCTTTCACTTTATATCCCCACTTACGCGCCAACTTCACGGCGGTCTCTCCACCTTCAACACCCGTGTTCATTGGAAGAACCTTTTCATAACCGAAGTACTCCGTAATGAACTTTTCGTAAGTCCCCAATTCGCTGTTATAGAACGCACGAGAAGTAAGGGTTACTTTCTCGGCTTGATCTTTCAATGCTTGAATAATCTTCGGATGACAATGTCCTTGATTTACTGCTGAGTATGCCGAAAGAAAATCGAAATACTCCTTCCCTTCCAAATCCCACACCTTCACGCCTTTTCCCTTCGCTATTACAACCGGAATAGGGTGGTAATTGTGCGCTCCATAATTGTCTTCCAAATCCATGGCTTGCGCCGAAGTACGGTTCGTGTTCATCTCAGTTAATTTTCAGCGAATTTAGAATGGGAATGTTGTATTTTTGCAATCCAAAATATTTATTATGTCAGGAAATCGCACTTTTACGATGATTAAGCCAGATGCAACTGCAGCTGGTAACACAGGAAAAATCATTGACAAAATCATTGAATCAGGATTCTCTATCCGTGCAATGAAATTAACTCAACTTACCAAAGAAGATGCTTCTCGTTTCTACGAGGTTCACAAAGAGCGTCCTTTCTACGGAGAATTAGTAGAATACATGACTAGCGGACCTATCGTGGCTGCTATTCTTGAAAAAGATAACGCTGTTGAAAGCTTCAGAACACTTATTGGTGCTACTGACCCTTCAAAAGCAGACGAAGGAACTATCCGTCGCATGTTTGCTACAAGCATCGCTGCTAACGCCGTTCACGGTTCAGATAGCGACGAGAATGCAGCCATCGAAGGTTCATTCTTCTTCTCTAAGCGCGAGCAAGTTTAAGTTTTTAAATAAAAACTGAAAAAACATCGGGAGCTCGCTTTAATTAGCAGCTCCCGATTTATTTTTGTACCCTAATCAATCAAGACATGAATAAAATCAAAGTAGCCAATCCGATTGTTGAAATGGATGGCGATGAAATGACTCGCATCATTTGGAAATACATCAAAGACAAATTAATTCTTCCATACGTAGAACTTGATATTAAATATTTCGATTTAGGAATTGAAAATCGTGATGCTACTGAAGACCGTGTAACGGTTGAATCTGCAGAAGCAACATTGAAATACAACGTTGCTGTTAAATGCGCAACCATCACTCCTGATGAAGCACGTGTTCAAGAATTCGGTTTGAAGAAAATGTGGAAGTCACCGAACGGAACCATTCGCAACATTGTAGGTGGAACTGTTTTCCGTGAGCCAATCATTTGCAACAACATTCCTAAGTTGGTTCCAGGATGGACGAAGCCGATTAACATCGGTCGTCATGCATTCGGTGATCAATACCGCGCAACAGACAGCACCATCAAAGGAAAAGGAAAATTAACCATGACCTTCACACCAGAAGACGGTGGAGAGACAAAGTCTTGGGAAGTTTACAATTTCGAAGGAGATGGCGTAGCAATGGCTATGTACAACACAGATGAAAGCATTTATGGTTTCGCTCGCAGTTGCTTCAACCAGGCAATTATGCGCAATTGGAATTTATATTTCTCTTCGAAGAATACAATTTTGAAACATTACGACGGACGATTCAAAGACATCTTTGAAGAGGTTTATCAGAATGAATTCAAATCGAAATTCGCTGAATTAGGCATCACCTACGAACACCGTTTGATCGATGATATGGTTGCTTTCTGTTTGAAGAGCGACGGTGGATTTGTTTGGGCGTGTAAGAACTACGACGGAGACGTTCAAAGTGATATCGTAGCACAAGGATTCGGTTCATTAGGACTTATGACTTCAGCATTGATCACTCCTGATGGAATGACTATGGAAGCGGAAGCAGCTCACGGAACTGTGACACGTCACTACCGTCAGCACCAGCAAGGAAAGAAGACTTCTACCAACCCTATTGCTTCAATTTTCGCATGGACTCAAGGTCTTGCCTTCCGTGGAAAATTAGACAACAACCAAGAGCTCATCACATTTGCTCAAACACTTGAGAAAGTATGTGTTGATTTGGTTGAAGGTGGAAAAATGACGAAAGATTTAGCAGTGTGTATTCACGGTTCTGAAACTCGTGAAGAGCATTATTTAACGACTGAAGATTTCCTTGATGCTATTGATCAAGAATTGAAAAGCAGATTGTCAAACTAATTTGTTTCGAAATATCATATTGAAAAGACTCGCTTCGGCGGGTCTTTTTTTTATGGCTTTATATAAACCGGAGAATACACCGTATTCGAGAAATTCAAATCACGATCGCAAATGCGAACTGCAAAGCGACATGTATCGAAACCGCTAGCCAAATAGTAACCCGGATACATTTGAACAGTTATGGTACCCTTTTGGGTTTTGTTTTGCCCAGGAGGTGAAGCCCAAGGAACGCGGTAATAAAACGGAACCGCATTCGGATTTAAACACGGATCTTCACTAATCGTCATCCAAGTGCCGTTGCGCAATTCTTCATACACACAAAAAAGATTGTACCGTGTGTCGCATGCTCCGAAAACACCCGAAGTATCCTCTTGACCTAACCCTACATTCCCATCACCGTCAATAAAATCTACTTGTAAAAAAGCACTGTCGCTGCTAACCGCCATGCGCACAGCCTGAATAGCAGGCTCATCGGGATAGGTTTCCACCTTCAAGCAGCTACTTACCAATAGCGTAAGGAAAATAAAAAGTAGTGTGCCAATCTTTCGCATCTTTGTAAAGATATAGAATGAAAGGCAATTCAGAGAAGCGTAACATGGATTTTACACAAACAACTTCCGACAATTTTAACCATTTTGCGTTGGCAACCTTTCAGAAGCAACTTGCTGAATCTGCCGTTTACCAGGCATTTTTCAAGGCTCTTGGAAAAGAGGGCAATGAAATATCTCATTGGACAGAGATTCCCTTCTTACCAATTTCTTTTTTCAAGTCACACCGCGTGTGCATGGAAAAACCAATTGTTCATGTATTCGAAAGCAGCGGCACTGGCGGGAATCGCAGTCAGCATTTGGTGAATGATCTTTCACTCTATGAGCAATCCTTCTTCCCAACTTTCAAAAAATACATTGAAACTCCACTTGAAGATTTAAGCATATTGGCCTTGCTTCCCTCCTACTTGGAGCGCAACAATTCGTCGTTGGTATATATGGTGAATGCCTTGCTACCGCACGCGCATGAGACTTCCGGTTTTTTCTTAAACGATTTCGCCGCTCTAAAGAATCAAATCGAAGCGAATGAAAAAAAACAAGTCAAAACACTACTCCTCGGTGTGTCCTTTGCACTTCTCGATTTTTCAGAAGAGTTTCCTATGCCTTTAAAACACACGACTATTATGGAAACCGGTGGAATGAAGGGAAGACGAGAAGAACTAACAAGAACTGAACTTCACGCTCAACTTTGCAATGCTTTTCAAGTAAACGAAATACACAGTGAATACGGTATGACAGAGCTCTTCTCTCAAGGATATTCCAAAGGGAAGGGTGTATTTGAATGTCCACCGTGGATGAAAGTCGTTTGCAGAGATCTTCAAGATCCGCTTACACTTTTACCCAATGAAAAAAGGGGGGCATTAAATATTATTGATTTGGCTAATCAGAATTCGTGCGCCTTTATTGCTACTGAAGATGTGGGTATTGTCCATGAAAACGGCACCTTCGAAATACTCGGGAGAATGAATCACGCCGAGATTAGAGGATGTAATTTACTTTTTTCAGAATCCTAGGCAACCATTTATTTTCTTCTCCGTCTTGAATATAGAAGTATCTAACTTCTTATCCGAATTGAAATGTGTTGGGCAGGACAATTTGGTGATATGATTTCCTAAACAAAATAAGCAGGGGGTTCCAAAGGGGACCCCTGCTTATTTTACAGGCATTTCAACAAGAAATAATTCTTCTTTCCGCGTTGAAGAATAATTAACTCGCCATGAATTAAATGGATCGAATCAATTTTTGTTTCAAGCGTTACTTTTTGCTTGTTCACCGCGATGCTATTTTCTTGCAGCGCACGTCTAGCCTCACCTTTTGAAGGAAGGAAACCAGAATTTACTAAAACATCAATAATGTCGGCACCCGCCTCTATCTCGGTTTTACTCATTGTTCCTTGCGGAACACCGTCGAAAATGTCAAGTAACATTTCTTTCGGAAGAGAGTCGAACATGCTGTCTTTCGAGAATAGAATCCCTGAAGCCTGAACAGCTTGGGCAGTATCTGAAGCGC
>JBJOPP010000057.1:0-2943 GCA_046050685.1 Bacteroidota bacterium | reverse complement strand
ACTCTATCTTTAACTTTTTGATTTTATCAAAATAGCGGTTAAAATATGATTTAGTTCTAGACATTCTTTAATTAATAAATCTATTTGCTTCTCCTGTAGCTTAAAATCTGAGAGTGACATTAATTTTAACCAATACAATGTCTCTTTTGATTCCTTGAGAGAAATATGCATTTTATTGTTAAAGTCGGGTTTGGAAATTGCACCTTGAGCTTCATGAATATTAGCTCCTATACTCGTGCCACTTCGGATGACCTGTTTCGAGAGGATATATTCCTTGTTCGATCTCTGAAATTCAGACCCAAATGAAATAATTTTAAGAGAGAATTGTTAGCTTTTTTTCTAGAACGATATTATCTGCCATAAGTGAAAGAGTGGTTTAAATAAATATAAGAAAAAAACCGCTTTCTCTTATTTTGTACAATGATTTTTTCAACTCATTACACCAAATCCCTCCATCTTAATTCTTCATTCTTAATTCTTCATTTTTCATTCTTAATTCTTAATTCTTCATTCTTAATCCTTCATTCCTAATTCTTCATTCCTAATTCTTCATCCTTAATTTTTCATTCAAATTTTTTAAGAACGACCTTCTTAAACTCCCCCTCTTTGAATTTCTTATCAGCAATACCATTGTATTCCTTGATGAGGTTTCCATTCCAATAGTACATCACTCCCGGAGTGTCTTTTGAACTGCCAAGTGTCTTCCAGAAGCTGACAATATCGAGTACCAGGTAGGCGTAATCGCTACCTGCAAAGGCAAAGAAATCTGGAATTAATTCGGCTTCTTCATCCATGAAAACAATCCGAACTTCCGGGAATCCAGGGATGGATTTTCTCATTTTGGTAAGTTGCTTCGCTGTTTCTTTACAGTGGTCACAGCCGGGAGCAAAAAAGCACAGAATTTTCTTTCCTTTGTCAATGTCCGGGAAGAGGTTACTGAAACCTGATTTCTTTGCTTTCGGTTCCTTAATCTCTGGAATTGAGTCTTTCACCGCTTTCGGATTTTTGCCAGTCGAAGTCGTATCCACAACAGTTGTTGCTGTATCGACAACAGTTGTTGCTGTATCCACTTCATTGATTGTCCCTTGAATAACTGGGGTAATCTTTGTTTTTTGTTGCATTGGCCCAACCATAAAAATGGCCAGAATCGATGCCAAGATAATGGTCAAAATCAAAAAACGATCACGTTTATCTTCTTCTTTTTTAGTCACCATAAATAGGTAAACAAGCATTCCCATCGCTAAGATGTTTTTAACTAGGGCTTGAACAGGTGTCATTGGCAATAAGGCACCAAAACATCCGCAATTTCCTTTATTACCGACAGTAATGATTTCATAAGTGAGTTGCGATGAAAACACAAACAACATGAGAAACGAAAGCGGCAGCACGAGTCGCTTAAAATAATGAGGTTGAAGTAATCCAACACCCAAGGCCAATTCACAACCAATTAAAATCCGAGAGAAATACTGCGCAAATTCTTCATTGAAACCCATTGGGATCAATTGTTTGGCTTCAAATGTTCCCAATGCCAAGGCTGCACTTGGATACAATTTGGCAATTGCTGACAAAAAGAACATGCCTGCTAGTAAAATGCGAAGGCCTAGTGTAAGGGTTCTTTGAAGTTGTTCATTGTTCGCCATAATTCAGAGTTTTGAAAACGTGAAGTGTGAAATTACAAAATTCTAGAAGTGAAAATCCATAGCTTGTTCGCTATTTTGTTATTGGATTGTTAATCTTAAATAGGTTCCTTTTCAAGGCAATAATTCGGGACGGTATTCAAAGTGCATGGTATCGTAGTGTTTCCAACGTCCTCCCCAAATAAAGCCATGTTTTTCGAAGATTAAGACAAGTTCAATGGGAATCCTGTTCTTAAATCCTCGGACGCCATTTTCGTTGGTACATCCACAGTCCCATTGCCAATAGTTGGATTCAGCTATATTTATGTCAATCGTAATTCCAAAACTGTGCATGCTCAATCGATTGGTGCCATTGATTTTTCGGTAATTGAATGTCCCACCGATATTAGAGATGTATTTTTTGAATTCTGGATGTTGATCCAATTCTTTAGAAAGCGCGTTGAACTGTTTACTTACGCCATTCTTTTTATTCACCAGGATGCGCTGGTTGACAAGTGATGGACACCAAACGATTTCCGTTAAGTTGGAGCGGATTTCTTCCTTTGTTTGGCCATAGATTTTCATGAAAAAAGCCTCGTTGCGCATTCGTCCTGCATCGCTAACGGGTGTTTTTACGCTACTATCTGCCAAGTATGTGTCATGAAACATGTCTTCGAGATCAGCGTTGTCCAGTAGATCTTGAGAAGACTTTATCCGGTTGTCATTGAAAAGCATTTGTGTCGAATCCTGAAATAGAAGAAACCCATTCGTATAACCAATGACGAAGTTTGGGTATGCTTTCATAAGCTTAAGCACTTGCCAAGGGATTGAATCATTGTTCACCTTTTCCTGAGCAGAGATTTGCTTCGGGGCTTTAGGAATGTAGGTAGAATGAGGATTCGTTGAAAGATAGCCGATTAGCCACATCAAAAGCAATCCACTGAATAGGAGTGAGAGCGACGCAATGGAAATGCTCTTTCTTTTCGTCAAAAGGTTAATAGATAACATGTTGCGAAAAAATGCCTTTGGGTACATTTGGGTAGCGCATTTGTATTCCGCAGTACCAGCAATCTGTTGAAAATGCACCAAACTCAACAATGGCCCAATGTCCATTTTTTCTCACGAAAAGTCCTACCGCATGACAACAGTCGTATGCTTCATCGGGAAATTCCATTGGATTGCCATCTTTTCGCTGAACCGTACCTTCAAACCATGCGTAATTCCCACAAACCTTTATATGATTCACAACAAACACAACCTCTTGATCGAACTGGGCATAAATGTCTTTTCGCGCCAAATTGAGGATTTCAGTTCTTTCCTTTTCATT
>JBJOPP010000056.1:0-2650 GCA_046050685.1 Bacteroidota bacterium | reverse complement strand
CGATAGACTGCACAAATCCATGGTAACTGAAGGTGAAGTGTCTTGGGTTGGAAATGCCATGGCCAGTCGCTGGGCCTACGAGGCTTTGGCGGTTGAGCAATACTGTAACAACGACTTCACTTCACGCGTTTTCGATACCGATGTGCAATTGAAATCGCTTACCTGGGAAAAAGATTTTTGGGTGGTTGAAATGCGCAATCAATTGAACAATTGGGACAAGCCGAATTCAACCACAAGTGTTGAATTAATGAAGAATGAATTTGCGAAACGCGCTGATGGATCTTCAGAAATGAAATGGGCCAGTGAGCAGATTGCTGCAAACGGATTGGCTTCCAGAGATACCTTATTGGGAGTATTGGGAATTTATGAATCGACCCTCATCAGTCGTTACAACAACCTGAATGAGGCGAAAGAGAATTGGTTGGTTTCGTTAAGAGATACAGAAGAAAAGCAGAAGGCTTATCAGGCAGACATGGACAATTATTCGAATGAATCGTTGGAAGAATTTGTCACTGCGAAGAACGACGTGAAGAAAATTGTAGTGACTGAAAATGCATTGGTGCGCAAAGCGAATCCGATTTACTTCATACCGAATGAAGGAACTTCGTTTTTCAAATCGCATTTCTACGCACCGAAGAAATGGATAGGAGGGAAGGAAAGTGGAAAGTATGTGGAAACGCCTATTGCCAATACAGTTGTGATATGGCTAATGTCGTTGTTCTTGCTGGTAGTCTTGCTATTCGATGGAATGAATAAGTTGGCGAAGCTTTACACCTTCACCATACGGAAAGGAACAGACAAGATGGCTTCGTAATCTTCTCCTGCTTCCAACATGTCCTCATCGTCTGCTTCGTAATGCCACATAACGATTGCATTATCTCCAAGAGGCTCAAGTTTGCGGAACAAATCGAGCAAGCATTTCGAACTACTCGTATTGAAATATTCAAGATGAACATGGAATTCTGTTTTCGCAGGATTCGATTTCACCCATTCACCCATCCACTCGATAAGTGGTTTGTAAAAGTCTAAAGCGTTTTCAGGAATAGATCTTCCTTTCAATTCTAAAATACCACCAACGGCATTGAAATGCACATGCGGAGATTTGGCCGAAGCCTCTCGAAGGATTGAATTCATGCGTGCAAGATAGAAATTTCTTTGAAGCAAAATTAAGCGAGTATATTTGTTTTCGAAAATTAGTTATGGATAATACCAAGGAGTGGTTTGCATCGTGGTTCGATTCTCCCTTTTACCGCGAATTATATGCGCACAGATCAGGAGAGGAAGCCAGAGCTTTTATTTTGAGGTTGATTGAAAAATTGAATCTACCGGCGCGTGCAAGTGTATTGGATGTTTGTTGTGGGAATGGAAGACACAGTGCGGTTTTTAGCGAGAAGTTGTACAATGTGGTTGGGATAGATTTAAGCGAAAAGAGTCTAGAAGAAGCCAAGGCGCGCAATTTGTCGAATGCTCAATTTTATTCTGCAGACGCGCGTTATTTCGAGTTGCACGAACGTTTCGATTGTGTGTTGAATTTGTTCACCAGCTTCGGATATTTCGAAACAACGGAAGAGCACATTGAGATGCTTCAGCGTATTTACGAGCATTTGAATGCAGAAGGTGTGTTCGTTTTCGATTTTTTCAATGCCAACAAAGTTCGCGCGCAAGGCGAGGAGGATCGTCAGGTGAAGAAAGATGGTGCAGACTTTCACATCTTGAAGGAGATTAAAGACAACAGAATCATTAAGCACATTCGCATTCAGAAAGATTCGGCGCGATTAGACTTTCAGGAATCGGTAGCGCTTTTTTCTCCGGCTGAAATAGTAGAGATGTTTGAAGCAATAGGATTTAAAAATATTCAGAAATATGGCGATTATGATTTGGGGAATTTCGATTCCAAAACATCTGATCGTTTAATAATTATTTGTTCGAAGTAATGGAAGGGTCATTTTGGGTTTCGGTATTGTCGCTGTTCAGCGCATCTATGTTAGGCGGTTCGTTGGCGTTGTTGTGGAAGATGAAAAACAACCAATGGTTGAAGCTTTTGCTTTCATTTAGCGCGGCTTATTTGTTGGGATTAACGGTGTTGCATTTGTTTCCTGAATTGTATCATTCAGACTGGGAATATGCGGGTTGGTTTGTCATAGCTGGATTTTTACTTCAAGTCATTTTAGACTTTTTCTCTCACGGTGTAGAGCACGGACACGCGCACACACACGATCACATATCAGGCTCGTTTTTGTTTTTGGTCATGGCCTCTTTGTGGATTCACGCGTTCATTGAAGGCATGCCGTTCGGTGCAGACGCGCATGTTCATGCGGAAGATGTTACGGCAGCCGCTCACGGTCACGAGCATCACGATCACAACAATCCGTTGTTGTTTGGAATTTCCATGCACAAGATTACCGAAGCGTTTGTTTTGGCCTCGTTGTTTTTGCATGCCGGAGTGAAGAAAGCAAAAGCGTGGTTCTTGCTTGTCTTATTCGCATGCATTGCTCCGCTTGGCGCAGCGTTTCACTTGTTCGTCGACTCCCAAGGCTGGGATGTAGAAGGCTGGTGGTACACCGCCATGATAGGTGTATTAATCGGAATCTTGCTTCACGTCTCTACCATTATTCTTTTCGAAAGCGAAGAAGGACACTCTTTCAATTGG
>JBJOPP010000055.1:0-10831 GCA_046050685.1 Bacteroidota bacterium | reverse complement strand
AGTGATAGGGAAGAGGACCATTTTAATAATAATGGTCACAATTAAAATAATCAATCCGAAAGAAACAATGTAGTCTGAAAGTAACCAGAACAATGGACGAACCAAGTACTTGTTCACGTATCCAATGATCCACCATCCGTAGTCAATGATATTCGTGAACTCTGCTGCTCCGCTTGCTTCAAGCGCTTTGTATTCATTCGGACCCAAGTAAAATTGGAACTCTGCCTTTGCGTTAGATGATGCCTTTGTTTTTAATGGAAGCTCCGCGTAATACGATTTAGTATGCTGTGAATCTGCAGGAACCATAACACTTAAGTCAGCATTTTTATCGAATCCTTCAGCGCTAATAATAGCAGCAGTGAAGTAATCCTGCTTCATGGCCACCCAATTCAATTCCTTTTCAGGACGCTTCTGATCACCAGCTCCTTCGCTCAAGTAATTGCGATCTTCGTCTACTTCACGATAGAAAATAGAAGACTTACTTCTTTCAGCTTGAATACCTTTTTCATTCGCTAATCCATTCAACAACCAACGGAAAACAAGCGGAGATCCGAACATTTCGTTCTCTAATCCTTTCGCTTCGAAGCTACATTTTACATTGTAAGAGTTCGGCTCAAGGGTATAGGTCCATTGCAATTGAGCATTGTTGCTTCCAACAGCAGTCATAACAACAGTTGCCGATCCGTCTTTCGCTACTGCTTCAGAAACTGAAGAAGTAAAGTTCAATTCACTGGATAACAAAACAGCGCCACTGCCATTCTTCCAAGCAATGTCCATCTTGCTTTGAGCAGTATCCCACAATTGAACTTGTTTGTCTGAATTGAATTTCTTGTAGTCTGCTTCCAACAATTCTGCTGAATGCAACATTCCTCCTTTCGAAGAAATCTTCACTCTGATTTTATCGTTGGAAAGAACAGTGAATGACGTTTCTGCCGGAAGGGCAGCTGCATCCAATGATCCATAGCGAGCTGTATTTAAAACAGCAACTTGTGGAGTCGTGTCGTTTGAAGCAACAACCGTAGGGCTCTCAGGAGCTGGAGTGCTCGCCGTTTGAGCGGTTTGCTCGGTTTCTTGAGGTGCGTTAGCTGCCGCTTCAGCTTTGGTCTTTGCAGAATACCAACTAAAGCCAACGGCAATAACAAGCATTAACGAAAGACCAATGACGGTGTTTTTATCGAATTTCATGTTTTGTAAATGAGGTGCAAAAGTCGGAAGTATTCATAAAACTTCCACTTTTTTTTGTGTTCACTTCAATTAATCGTGAATTTTGCCAATAATCATGAAGCACACTCCACTGACTTTGAAGTTCATACTTCTATGCCTTCTTTTCGTTGCAGTGTCTTTAGGTGCTTTGCAAATAGGCAGCCAATCTATCTCACTCTCTTTGTTGTTTGAATCTATTGAATCCCCTGCTGGTCGTGTTCTGTGGCAGCATAGGCTTCCACATATTTTAGGGGCAATTGTCGTTGGAAGTTCACTGGCATTAAGCGGAAATTACATGCAAGTGATTTTCCGAAATCCATTGGCAGGTCCCTCTGTATTGGGCATCACCGGTGGTGCTTCGTTGGCAATGGCTGTCATTTTCATGACGGGATTCGGGATGCAATGGTTCATTTCAGCGGGCGCTCTTGCTTTGTTTGTTCCCGCCTTTATTGGTTCCATGACTGTGCTCTCTCTGCTGCTCGTTGTGCAGCGGAAACTTCCAATGGCCTCCACCTTGCTTGTGGTTGGTTTGCTTTTTTCCCACTTCACTGGGGCGATTGAGAGTATTCTTCAAAAAATGTCAAGCGCCAACAACGTGTCGCAATTCGTTTCTTGGGGAATGGGCTCGCTCGACAATCTCACGCTGAAGAATCTTCCTTATTTATTTTTAGGTTCTGTTGTTCCCTTCATTCCAACCTTCTATTATCTGCGTAAGCTGAATGCCTTCGCAATGGGAGAACAAATTGCCGCAACCTCTGGAGTAGATGTGGTAAGGTTGCGATGGGTGTTTTTAATTGCTGTTGGAATTTCAACAGCGACCATCACGGCATTCTGCGGCCCCATTGCTTTCATTGGGCTTATGGCGCCGCATGTGGCTCGGTTGTTTATTCGTTCGTACAATCAACTTCATCTCATCTACTTTATTCCAATTGTAGGTTCAGTCTTGCTTGTTGTTTCCGATTTACTAGCAAGATATTATGCCCTTCCTCTCAACGCAATAACTGCTGCAATTGGCATTCCGTGCGTGTTTTACATTGTGTTCAATCCTAAAAGAAGCGGAGTATGGATCAGTTGAAGGTGAATAATATTTCGGTCGTTAGAGGGAAGAAGACTGTTCTTTCAAATGTGAACTTCGTCTTTTCATTCGGTGAAATGGTGGCTGTGGAAGGAAATAACGGTTCTGGGAAATCAACGTTTTTGGAAGCATTGGCCGGACTAATTCAATGCACGCAAGGTGAAATTTTGTTGGAAGGAAAGAATCTATCTCGTCTTTCTTTTGCAGAAAGAGCCGATTTCATTTCGTTTATTCCATCACGAAAAACAACGGCAGCTGCTTTGGAAGTGAAGACAGCTGTTGCCGTTGGCGACTTAAGTGGAAAGAAAAACAGTCGGGTAGAAGAGGCCCTTTCAAAATTCAACTTGAATGAACTTCAATACAATTTGCTCACCGAGCTCAGCGATGGCGAATATCAACGCGTGCAATTGGCAAGGGTTTGGGTTCAAAATACACCGATCGTTCTGCTCGATGAGCCAGCAGCTCATCTCGATGCGCAAGCGCGCATTGCTTTATTCGAAGAATTGGTGAAGTGGACGAAAGAGGAAAGCAAACTGGTCATTTTATGCTCGCACGAGTTGCACTTGAACAAGCAATTCGCTTCACGAACGATTCAATTCTAACAAAGAGCAATATTTGAAGCGCGAAACTGTTTCAACAAGGCTTATTTTTACAAAAAATTATTTCATTATGAAAAGAAGGTTAACCCTTTTCTTCGCGCTTTGTGCGTTTGTTTCTTTTTCACAATCAAAGAGCGTAACCGCTCCAATCACCGATGTTACGCTGTTCTTAAGTGGAGCTCAGGTAACGCACAAAGGCGATGTTAACTTGAAAAAAGGGGAGAACACCTTGGTTCTTTCAGGACTTACGGCTGGTATGGATGTGAATTCCATTCAGATCCTTGGGAATAAAGAGTACACAATCTTAAGTGTGAAGCATCAGATGAATTACACGTCGAAGGTTTCGAATACCCGTGTTCGTGCTATTCAAGACAGTATTAAGCTTCTTGGATTTCAAACGTCTGAGCGCGCCAGTTTACGAGCTGTTTATCAGGAAGAGAAAGCGTTCTTGCAAGCGAACCGTTCCATCAAAGGAGATAACAACTTGCTGATTCGCGAAGATCTTGCTGAAATGGCCGACTTCTATCGCGCACGCATGAAGGAAATTGAATACAAGATTTTAGACTTGAATCAAACCGATCGCGAAAACAATGAAAAGCTTCAGCATTTGCAAACACAGCTTTCACAATTGCAATCGCAGAACGTTACCAATCCTGGCGAAATTGAATTTGTGGTAACAACAGATGAAGATAAAAAAGCCGATGTGGTGATTACTTATTTGGCGACCAATGCTGGTTGGACACCTTATTACGACTTGCGTGCTGAAGACATTGAATCTGATATCGAATTCACCTACCGCGCGAAAGTGTGGCAAGGCACGGGCGCTGATTGGAAGCGTGTGAACCTAACCATTTCAACCGGCAATCCGAATGTAGGCGCACAGGTTCCTGCTTTGAATCCGTGGTATGTGAATATCTATTCACCTCAAGCATATAGAGGCAGAGCGAAAAGTGAAGCTTGGGCGGATGATGTGTATAACAAGCCTGCTGCAATGGCTTCAGGATACGTAGCAGAAATGGACAAGTCTTCTTACATGTTGAACAGTATGCAAACGTCTGCCTCATTCACAACCATTGTTTCGAATTCAGTGAGCACCGAATTTAAAATTTCAATTAAATACGACATCGCAAGCGATAACCAACCAGTAGAAGTGGTCATGCAAAAGCAACGTTTGAAAGCGTCTTATAAATATGTGACCATTCCGAAATTGGAAGCAGCTGCGTATTTGCAAGCTGACATCATCGACTGGATGCAGTACAGCTTATTAAGTGGAGAAAGCAACATTTATTTCAAAGGAACTTTTGTTGGAAATGGATACATAGATCCGGCATTGGCAAACGATACGCTTCAATTGTCATTGGGACGCGACAACGCTATCACAGTGAAGCGCGATCAAGTAAAAGATTTCTGCAAGACCAGTGTTTTCGGTGTGAAGAAGTCTACTTCGAAGGCTTATGAAATTACCATCGTAAACACCAAGAAGAAGGCAATCAATATTGAAGTCTACGACCAAGTTCCATTGACTCAGAGTGCAGATTTGGAAGTGGCGGTTGAAGAACTTTCGGGTGCTACACAAGATGCTGCAACTGGAAAAGTGACGTGGAAGATGACCGTTGAGCCTGAGAAGACAGAGAAACGTCAATTGCGATTCACAGTGAAATATCCGAAGAAGAATCTGATTCAGAACTTGTAAAGGAATGAGTCGATTGTTGTTTTGGCTTTTCTTGAAGCCCTTGAGTTTGTTGCCTTATTTTATTCTTTATCGAATATCTGATTTAGCGTTCTTCATCTTGTATGTGTGCATGGGATACCGCAAAAAGGTGGTCATGTACAATCTGGAATTGGTTTTTCCAACCAAAACAAAAAAAGAGCGCGAACAAATTGCTTGGGATTTTTACAGGCACTTCTGCGATTTGATTCTGGAAGTCATTAAGAATTTCTCGGTGTCTGAAAAGCAGTTACATAAGCGCTTCGTGGTGCACAATTCAGACGTGTTGAAAGCATATGCGGAGAAGGGGCAAAGCGTCATTGTATGTGGCGGACATTACGCCAATTGGGAGATGTGGGCGTTGGCTGCTCCTATGCAAAGTCACATGCCGTTGGTTGCTATCTACAAGCGATTGAGCAATCCGTATTTCGACCGTAAGATGCGTGAATCGCGCAAAAAGTATGGAATGCAATTGGTTTCAACCCGTGCAACAAAAGAGTACTTAGAAGAGCACAAAGGAGAACTTATGGGAATGGTCTTCGCAGTGGATCAATCGCCCGCCGATCCGAAGAAATGTGTTTGGATTGATTTCTTGGGCATTGAAACGCCGGCCTATTACGGAGCAGAGAAATACGCCAAAGAATTGAACCTTCCTGTGGTATTCGGACACTTGAATAAAATCAGAAGAGGTTACTACGAATCACATTTTGAATTGTTAACGGAAAACCCTCGTGAGTTTGAAACAGGAGGACTTATTCAGTTGGCGAATGACCGTGTGGCAGCAGATATTTACAAGCAACCGTATTTGTGGTTGTGGACCCACAAACGTTGGAAACACAAGGATAAGAAGCCAAAAGAACAGGAATAAAATGGGACGATTGAGAGGAAAATTAAAAAAAAATGAACTCTCCCTTGTTCCTTTCAGAATAATGCATATATTTGCACCCCTATTTTTAGGGACGAAAATCAGACGACTATGAACCGCATTAAGGAACTTGAAAGCAGAATTAACCCAATCGCAGAATACCCAAAATTCTCTGCAGGTGATACCATTTCTGTAACGTATAAAATTATTGAAGGAGCGAAAGAGCGTCTTCAAACATTCACTGGAGTAGTAATCCAAAGAAGAGGAACAGGTTCAACTGAAACCTTTACCATTCGCAAAATGTCTAACAGTGTTGGAGTAGAGCGTATCATCCCGATTGCTTCACCTTTCATTGATAAGATTGAAGTGAACAAGCGTGGTAAAGTACGTCGTGCACGTATATTCTACTTGCGCAGCCTTACCGGTAAAGCAAGCCGTATCCAAGAAAGAAAATACTTCGGCCCAGTGTCGTCGAAATAAAAATACTTTGATAGAGTATAGATTAGGGTTCTTCGGGACCCTTTTTTATTGCTTAAAAATCAAAAACGCCCTTCCGTTGAAGAGCGTTTTCGAATCCTTAACCAAAACCTACACCCGAATGGGTGAACCTTACTCTGCTAACGAATTCGCACTTGGGGAAATTGTGTGAATAAGAAAAAATAATCTTTCCATCACCTTGAATTATTTTCGAAGTATGAATAATGAAAAAAATCCATCACTGGCTCACCTCATAGGTTACGTGGAAGAATTCCACAACGCATTTAAAATTCCAGTTCGAAAATCTCCGACAGGATTGTTGGAAGAACGCGAATACACTTTGCGTTTTAATTTAATGAAGGAAGAGAACGAAGAGTACCTCGAAGCCGCGCAGAACGGCGATATCGTTGAAATAGCAGATGCGTTAGGCGACATGCTCTACATCCTTTGCGGAACAATGAATGCGCACGGTCTGCACGAGCAGATGGGAGAGATATTCGCAGAGATTCAGCGAAGCAACATGAGCAAGCTCGACGACAACGGTCAGCCTATCTATCGCGAAGATGGAAAGGTGATGAAAAGCAGTAATTATTTCAAACCGAATATTGCAAAGTTCTTAAAATAGAATAGCCGCGTTGTTGCTATCTTTGCACCTCATTTTTCACTATGTTAAACATCTCTTTACCCGATGGTAGCGTTCGCTCTGTAGAAGAAGGTACTTCTGCAATGCAATTGGCTGCTCAAATTAGCGAAGGTCTTGCACGTAACGTGCTTGCCGCAGAAGTCAACGGAGTAGTCGTAGACGCATCGCGTCCACTTCCCGATAACGCTACGGTAAAGTTGCTTACGTGGAACGACGAGAATGGAAAGTCAACCCTTTGGCACAGTTCAGCACACTTAATGGCAGAGGCTCTTGAGTCTCTTTATCCAGGTGTGAAGTTGGCCATTGGACCTCCGATTGAAAATGGATTTTATTACGACGTAGATTTCGAAGGAAAGCCATTCACCCAAGAAGATTTTTCGAAGGTGGAAAAATTAATGTTGGAATTGGCCCGTCAGAAGAATGAATTCGTTCGCAAGGAAGTGTCAAAAGCCGATGCGATTGCATACTTCACAGAGAAGGGTGATCAGTACAAATTAGAATTAATTGACGGTCTTCAAGACGGAGAGATTACGTTTTATACGCAAGGAAATTTCACCGACTTATGTCGCGGTCCGCATATTCCAAACACTGGTTTCATCAAAGCTGCGAAGTTGATGAATGTCGCCGGTGCATATTGGAGAGGCGACGAGAAGAATAAAATGTTAACGCGTGTTTATGCGATTACTTTTCCAAAGGCAGCTGAGTTAGAAGAATACTTGGTTCAATTGGAAGAGGCGAAGAAGCGCGATCATAGAAAGGTTGGAAAGGAAATGGGCTTGTTCCATTTTTCTCAACGAGTTGGAAGTGGCTTGCCACTTTGGTTGCCGAAAGGAACCGACTTGCGCACACGCTTACAGAATTTCTTAACCGTTGCTCAAAAGAAAGCGGGTTACCAACCCGTAATTACTCCGCATATTGGTTCGAAAGAATTGTATGAAACCAGCGGCCACTGGGCGAAGTACGGTGCAGATAGTTTCCAACCGATACACACTCCGCAAGAAGGAGAGATGTATATGTTGAAGCCTATGAACTGTCCTCACCACTGCGAAATTTTCAACGCAGAGCCACGCAGTTACAAAGATTTGCCGTTGCGTTTTTCTGAATTCGGAACAGTTTATCGTTACGAGCAAACGGGAGAGTTGCACGGATTAACGCGTGTACGTGGATTTACGCAAGACGATGCTCACATTTTCTGCACGCATGATCAGGTGAAAGAGGAAATTGGAAAAGTAATTGACTTGGTTCTTTACATTTTCAAAACCTTGAATTTTAATGATTTCTTGGCACAAGTTTCTTTACGCGACCCAATTAATCGTGAGAAATACATTGGATCTGAAGAGAATTGGGAGAAGGCTGAATTGGCTATTCAAGAAGTAGCGAATGAGAAAGGGCTTCGTACGGTTGTTGAATACGGTGAAGCTGCATTCTACGGGCCTAAGTTAGACTTTATGGTTCGTGATGCCATTGGAAGAAAGTGGCAGTTGGGAACGGTACAGTTGGATTACAACTTGCCTGAACGATTCCAATTGGAATATACAGGTTCTGATAACCAGAAGCACAGACCGGTAATGATTCACCGCGCGCCGTTCGGAAGTATGGAGCGTTTTGTGGCGATTTTAATTGAGCACTGCGCTGGTCAATTCCCGTTGTGGTTATCGCCAGAGCAAGTAAGAATTCTACCCGTGAGCGAGAAATACAACGAATACGCAAAAAAAGTAGCAAATACGCTAGAAATTTCCGATATTCGCGCCCTCGTTGACGATACTAACGAGAAAGTGGGAAAGAAAATACGTGAAGCGGAGCTTGCAAAAGTGACCTACATGTTAGTAGTTGGTGAGACTGAAATGCTAGCAAACTCAGTATCTGCACGCAAAAAAGGCGAAGGAGATTTGGGAGTGTTTAGTGTTGAAGATTTCGCTACTATGGTGAATGAAGAAGTGGCTAACATGTTGAAAGAAATTTAATAAACAAGGAGGAAATATCATAAAGCGCGAGATGAGAGGCAGACGCATCTTTGAACCAGAACACAAAATTAACGATCGCATTAGCGCAGCCGAGGTACGCTTGGTAGGTGAGAATGTTGAAGTTGGTGTGTATTCTAGAGAAAAAGCATTAAAACTGGCTCAAGAATTAGAGGCTGATCTCGTAGAGATTTCGCCGAATGCCGTTCCACCGGTTTGCAGAATCATTGATTACCGAAAGTTTCTCTACGATCAGAAGAAGAAACAGAAGGAAATGAAGGCGAAGCAGGTGAACGTAACTGTAAAAGAGATTCGTTTCGGTCCTAACACGGATGATCACGATTTTCAATTTAAGTTGAAGCACGCGCAAGAGTTCTTGAAAGAAGGAAGTAAGGTTAGAGCTTACGTTTTCTTTAAAGGACGCTCGATTGTTTTTAAAGAGAGAGGAGAAATATTGTTGTTGAAATTCGTTCAAGAACTTGCTGAGTTAGGAACTCCAGAGTTGTTGCCGAAGTTGGAAGGGAAGAAAATGTTTGTTGTAATTAACCCAAAAAAGAAATAATTCTAACACCTAAATAAAATGCCAAAAGCGAAAACAAAATCCGGCGCTAAGAAGCGTTTCCAGGTAACTGGATCCGGTAAGATTAAGCGTAAGAAGGCGTTCAAGAGACACATCTTAACCAAGAAGGGCACTAAGCAAAAGCGCAACTTGACTAAGACTGGTCTTGTACACCCATCAGACGAGAGATCTATCAAGGCGCAGTTGCTTGTAGCCTAATGTTCATTCATTAAAGAAGCAAGGTAAAGTTTAACCCGGTAAAAGGTCTCAAGTTCGAAAGAACACCTTAGCCAAAAAACAAAAAGTTATGCCACGCAGTAAAAATGCAGTCGCCAGTAGAGCCAGAAGAAGAAAAGTTCTTAAAATGGCAAAAGGTTACTTCGGTTCACGTAAAAACGTTTGGACAGTAGCCAAAAACTCAGTAGAAAAAGCATTATGCTATGCTTACATTGGACGTAAACTTCGCAAGCGCGATTTCCGTTCATTGTGGATTGCTCGTATCAATGCCGGTGCTCGTGAGCACGGTATGTCATACAGCGCATTAATGGGTCAAATTCACGCACACGGAATCGAATTGAACCGTAAGGTTCTTGCAGATTTAGCAATGAATCACCCAGCAGCGTTCAAAGCAGTTGCAGAGCGTATTAAAAAATAATTTCTCTCAACAGAAATGAAAAGCCCTCTTCGGAGGGCTTTTTTCTTTTACAAAAAAAATGTGCAAGCACGAATGTCTACGACGAAAGTCTATGACGAATGCCTTTGGCGAATGTCTTTCAGACTATACGTCTTTCGACGAATAAAGCGCAACAGTTTTGGTGGCGTTAGGGGAGATGTATATATTTATTGAATGAAAAACATCTTACTACTTCTCACGTTCGCGCTTTTTTCATTTATTGGGATTAGCCAAACAACTCCTGAAACTCCGTTAACATTTGTTCAAGAAATGCCTACTTATCCTGGAGGGCAGGATGCGATGTTTCAGGTAATCTTTGAGAATGTCTTGTACCCTGAATACGAGAAATCGATGAATATTGATGGGACCGTATTCGTGAATTTCGTGGTTGAAAAAGATGGTACACCCACTCACTTTAGGATTTCACAAGGAGTAGAAGGTGGTGCTGGCCTAGATAGCGCGGCAATAAGCGCTTGTCGATTGCTTGGTAAATTCAATCCAGGAACACAAGACGGTGTGCCTCAAAGGGTGTACTTAACCATTCCAATTAAATTCTCTTTATTTGACGATGGTGATTCAGGTATTACGAGAAAGGAGATGAAGGAAATTGAAAAGGATGCCAAGTATATCTGCGACATGATGTTTAAGCTTATTGAAGCGCAGCGTTCAGGCGATGAGAAAAAAACTAAGAAGTTGACAGATGAGTTTGAAAAGCAAGCAGTGACTCTTGAAAAGAAATATGTGAGAGGAGGCGAAATGGAAAAGGAACTCGAGAAGCTTGTTAAACCTTGCCTAGAAGAAGCCATGAAAGCCGCAATGGGAAAATAAAGTGTTTTGCATTTTATTATTTCATAAATCAAAATTCATTTATCTGTTCGAACAATTATCTTCAATGAAAAACAAAATCCTCGTACTCTCGATAGCTCTTCTTCCTCTTTTTGCAATTGCGCAGGATACCCTTCAGGAGCCTCTGGAATTCGTTCATGAAATGCCCACTTATCCTGGTGGAGAGAATGAAATGTACAAGGTCATTTTTAATAATCTCCAGTACCCCGTGTTCGAGAAATC
>JBJOPP010000054.1:0-2923 GCA_046050685.1 Bacteroidota bacterium | reverse complement strand
CTTTTTTTGTGATGAAGACAATCGTGCGATTGTTGCTATTGGTTCTTCTTCGAATACTTGGAATTTCACCCAGACGATAGTTGTAGGTGGAAGTTTTGTTTTCGCGTTTGGAGTAAATGTCCATTGATATTTTAGCTAGAATTGAAACATCTCCGAAGGGAATTTCTGCAGTTCGAGGTTTGTTATTCATTTGCTTTTCGAAATTCACTTGAACATTTTCTTGTGAGAATTCCAAGCGCGAGAATCTTAACGATGGAGAAAGAATGAGTTTTATTTCTCCCGTTGCTCGATCATCATTAAACAGCCCGAAGACACCGGTTTCATTCACATGTACCAAGTGATACTTCTTTTTATTGATGGTCTTGGTGCTAACCTTTTTTCCTTTGAGTGAAATCCATTTTTTTTCAGAGTAACTCCATTTCAAGA
Organism: Bacteroidota bacterium; assembly: GCA_046050685.1. Classification (GTDB taxonomy): domain Bacteria; phylum Bacteroidota; class Bacteroidia; order Flavobacteriales_D; family Sanyastnellaceae; genus CAIZGX01. The sequence goes on along the minus strand of JBJOPP010000054.1, from coordinate 2,497 downwards.
AGAGAAGTTTTTCTCCACGTACATTCGGAGTCTCAGGAACAAGAATGTCAATTCCTTCTTCAGTAAATCTTCCTTCAGGAAGAAAAACATCAAACGCAGAATGACATTGTAGCATTTGTCCTTTCGAATTTACCGTGTTGAAATTTGCAGCGAGTTCATCAAATTTCAAGTAGCGAATGTCAGGTGAGTCAGTGGCTTTTGCTCCCAGCAATGAGCCAAATAACAAGAGGGTGGTGGTGATCTTTTTCATGGCTATTATTTGTTGTTGAAGTAAGCATTAACTTTATTTCTCTTTCTGAAAACACTGAAGATGTTTTTCTTTGTAACCTTCGTTTCTTCAATCCATTCCTTACCTTGAGCATCTCTGCATACTGCACGAATGAGGTAGTTGTCAATGTCTCTTGGTGCTTTGAATTTGGCTTCTCGTTGGTTGTTTGAAATGTCGCCTTCAATGCGAATGAATGGCTCGTTGGAAATTAATTCAACATAGGTAAGCGCTTTGTTTTTTGGCGACTCAACAATTACAGGAGTGACGCTGGTTGATTTACTTTCAACAAGGGCATAAATTCCAGATTCTTCAAACACTGCCGCATAGTAATAGCCGTTAGCTACTTTCGTCGGTTTCTTTGCGCTTCCAATCTTTGTCCATTCTTTATTGATGTTGTTCCATTGTAACAAGATGAACTGTTTCTTTGCGAGTTCTGAGCTTTGCGAGAGCATTGCAGTAACCGGTTTGTTTGGTATTTTACCTGAAGGAAAATCAATCTTCAACAGTTCGCGAATGAAGATGATTTTATTATCGAAAAACGACGAGACATTGGAATTGTAAAGGTCTTCCTGTGAGGAGAGTTTTTCAACTTTTAATTCATTTGCAATGTCAAGATCGTTGTATTGACAGGTAATTTGAAGGTCATGATTGTTGATGAACGTGCTGTCTGGTCGAATGACTTCGGCAAGAACGGCGTGTGGAACAATTTCTATGGTAATGACAGGCTTGGTTCCTTTGTTATTCTCTTGCTCGTATGTGAAAGAGATAGTTCCGAAATTCAAATGTTCTTCTTTAAAGAATTCGCGAAGTTCTTTTTCGCGTTTGTAAAAAAGTGCTTGCTTCTTTACGTCGGCATTTCTATTGGGCTCTTGAAGTGTTACCTTAATGCCTTTCGCCAAATAAAGATTTTCAGCGTGGTAAGACAAATCGCGAAGCGATGCTGTTGTGAATTTTTCAGTGCCTTTTTCAAATTCAACATTAATGATAATGTTTGCTACTGATGGAAGGTAATAGCCAGCGCACAGGAGAAGCAGAATTAATTTTTTCATAGCGTTGGAGTTTTAGAGGTTCTTTATTCGTAACGATATTTATTTTTTAATAATTGCCTTTCATGAAATATTTTTTTATTGTGTGAACGGCGATTTTTTTTGCAGATTTGTTTTTATGAATACGAGTTATTGGGAAAGACAATCGTTTTTGGAAGGATTCGATGTGCTTATTATTGGCGGCGGAATTGCGGGGTTGAGCACAGCTATTGAATTGAAAAAAATAGACGGCAGTCGATCGATTGCCGTGTTGGAAAGAAGCTGGTTAAGTGATGGTGCAAGTTCTAAGAATGCCGGATTTGCTTGCTTTGGGAGTGTGTCGGAATTTGTAGACGATCTTAAAGATTTGTCTTTCGATGAAGTTATTCAATTGGGTGTGCGTCGTTATAACGGCACTCAAAAATTAGTTGAAGAATATTCATGCGCGCAGCTTGAATTGGAATGGAACGGAGGACACGAAGTTTTTTTTCAGGAAGATGAAAGCAGTTTCAAGTACTGCTGTGAACAGCTCGAAAAAATTAACGACGCTTATGATTCAGCGATAGGAATTTGTCCCTATGCCGCTCATCTTGTAAATTCTTTTCAAGGAATTGAAAATTTAATTGGTGTTATTTCGAATCGTTACGAAGGTGGATTAAACACAGGTGCTATGTTGCGCGCTATGCGCGCACGATGTCTTGAGTCAGGTGTGCATGTATTTAACGGTGTAGAAGTTGAGACGTATACGTCTTCTGAACATTCAGTTCAGCTTGATTCTTCTGTTGGAAGTTGGAAGGCGAAGCAAGTGGCTTTTTGCACCAGTGCGTTTCACTCTAAATTATTTCCTTCGGTGGAATTGAATTCAAAACGCAATCAGGTCATTGTAACAAAGCCTATCGACAACCTGAAGTTGAATGGTACTTTTCATCACCAAGAGGGGTTCAATTATTTCAGAAACATTAACGGTCGAATTTTAATGGGTGGTATGCGTCATTTATTTCTGGATACTGAGTCGACAAGTGCTCAAGGAAATACAGATGAATTGAAGGAGGCTTTGCTGCGTTTTGTTCAAACTAAAATTCATACATCGAGTGCTGTTGAGGTAGATATGGCTTGGAGCGGAATTCTCGGAGTGGGAAAAGACGAGCGCGCCGTTGTTAAACAAGTTGAAGAGAACGTGTTTATTGGAGTGCGTTTAGGTGGA
>JBJOPP010000053.1:0-11772 GCA_046050685.1 Bacteroidota bacterium | reverse complement strand
AACAACGGAATCGATGACAATTGCAGCGGTGTTGCTGACGAAGGATGTGCTCCTGGTGAGAATCCATACAGCGCAATCACAACGCAAGCATCAACTTGGCCTGCATGCGCTGCTGTTAGTGGAACACTTGCTGGTGCAACTGCATCATCTACCGCTCAGAGTATCTGTATCACCGGTGAAGACAAATGGCACCAATTCGTTGCAACATCAGAAGGTGTGAGCATTGTTGTTAACTCTACATCAAACGATATCTTAATTGAATTGCAATCGGCATCTGGATCTTTAATTGCTCAAGAAAATGCAGTTGCAGGTTTAGGAAATGAAATCCTTAATTATGGTGGACTTACAGCTGGTCAGATCTATAAAGTGGGTGTGCGCAACTACGACAGTTCAAACGGTAGTGGAGCTTACTCAATTTGCATAAAGTCTCTTAAGCGCGGTGGATGTGCTTATGGAGCTGGACCATATTCATTGTGTCAGTATTTCAAAGCAATCTATGCTGGAGGAACAGGTTCGTCTTACACCTTCACCTTCACAGGTCTTACGGGTACTGCCGCTGGTAACACATATGTTCGCACTCAAAATACCGACATCTGTGTATTGAGTAACGTGTTGCCGTTGATGCCATATGGATCTACTTACAATTTGTTAATCACAAACAATTACGCTATCGCCGACGGTTCAGGTACGGTTGAAACTATCTCAGTTCCTGCATTAAGTACATGCGCTGTGGCTACGGTTGCTGAACCTGCAACTACACTTAGATCTTCTGATCGTTGCACTGCAGGTCCAAAGTTCAGAGGAGCAGTTGTTGCATCACTTCCATGGGTATGTGGTGTATCGAATTGGAGATGGAGATTCCAAGAAGTTGATCTAGGTGGAAACCCAGTTGGACTTCCAATTGAAATCAACCGCAACGCGGCTTCCAATTACTTAACACTATCTACCGTAGCGCAATTGCAAAACGGAAAGACTTATGCCGTGCAAACAGCTCCTGTATTCACATACACTGGAAGCAACTATAACTGGGGTCCTGCCTTCAACATGTGTATCATTGGTTCTGCAGGAATGACTGCTGATGATTCACAGGATGCTGCGCAAGGTTCTACGAAGGCATCTTCGCAAAATGTTGCTCAAGAAATGGAACTTAGCATCTACCCGAATCCATCAAATGGAAACAACATTCAATTGATGTTATCTGGAATGAATACCGAAGTGGCGGAAGTTCGCATGCTTGACGCTATGGGTAAGCAAATCTGGACGAACAAATTCAACACATTGGAACTTAGCAATACCTCTATTGAATTGGAGCAAGGGCTTGCCGATGGAATGTACTTCATTCAAATCGTTTCTGGAAAAGAAACAATTTCACAACGCTTTTTGGTTAGAAAATAAGTTAGTTCTGTGGTTTATCAAGGAAAGGGGGCTTCGGTCCCCTTTCTTTTTTTAAGATGCTTTTTGTAAAAGCGACAATTAGTCTATATTAGCAGAACCTAAAATCAAACTTATGTTTAAAAAATTACTTGCTCTATTCGTCATTTCTTTAGGAATGATAAGCAGTACATTGGCATTTGACGTCACCTTTTCGGTAGACTTGAATGGCAGTGGACTAACAAACGCTTCTCTAAACGGTACATTTAACGGATGGTGTGGCTATTGCGCGCCAATGTCAGATGCTAACGCTGACGGTATTTGGGAAATTACTATTCCATTAGCCGCTGGAACGTATGAATACAAATTCACCGGTAATGCTGGTTCTAACTGGGAAAACCTAACTCCTGGTTCTTCTTGCACCATAACTACTGGCGGATTTACAAATCGTGCATTAACAGTTTCAGCTAATGCCACTTTACCTACCGTATGCTTCGCTTCTTGCCTTGCATGTAACCAAGCGCCACCAAGCTACCCTGTGACATTTCAGGTGGACATGTCGTTTACCGGTGGTTTTACTACCCCAACGGTGAATGGTTCTTTCGACGGATGGTGCGGTAACTGTCACCCAATGACAGATGCTAACGCTGATGGTATTTGGGAAGTAACCTTAAACCTTCAAGCAGGTAACTACGAATACAAATTCGCTTACGACAACTGGGCTGGACAAGAAAACTTAACTCCTGGTTCTTCATGCACAATGACTACTGGTCCATATACCAACCGCACATTAGCTGTTTCAGGGGCTAGCACATTGCCTGTTGTTTGTTGGGGAAGCTGTTCAGCTTGCGCTGCACCCCCAGTATTTGTTACTTTCCAAGTTGACATGTCTAACGTATCCGGATTCACAACTCCAGAGTTAAACGGAACATTCAACGGATGGTGTGGTAACTGTGCTCAAATGACTAACGTTGGAAACGGCATATGGGAAATAATGATGTCTCTTTCTGCTGGAACTTACGAATACAAATTCTCTTACGATAACTGGGCTGGACAAGAATCACTAACCGCGGGATCTTCTTGCACAGTAACAAACAGTGGTTACACAAACCGCACCATCACTGTAGGTGCGTCTGATATTACATTAGATGCTGTTTGTTTCGGAGCTTGCACTGCTTGTTCAGTGAACACCACTCCTGGTTGTACAGACATGAACGCTGTAAACTACAACCCAGCTGCTGGCACCAACGACGGTTCTTGCTTATTCGCAACGAACTTCAACGTAGATATGAACTGTACTGATCCTTTCACCAATGTATACATTACTGGTCCATGGTGCGGATGGTGCGGAGCTGACACGTACAACATTCTTACTGACGCGAACGCAGACGGTATCTACAGTGTTACTGTAAACCTTGCTGCTGGAAACGTTGAATACAAGTACATGGTTGACAACTGGGCTTCTCAAGAGAACCTTGTAGACGATGTTCAAAACGGTGGTACTTGTGCACCTATCACAGATGGCGCAAACTACGCAAACAGACAAATTGTAGTTGGTACAACAACCAACGATACTTACGGAAAATGTACTTCATGCAGCGGAGTAGTTACTGATCCTTGCGATTTGTTAACGCTTCCTTTCGATAACGCTGGTTCACTTTCTAACTGGTCAACAGTTGCAGACGCAACACTTCCAGAAGCTAGCATGACTTGGGACGCTACAGGTGCCTTGCGCATTAGCGGTTCAAACACATCTACAGCTATCGGAAAAGCTTACATCTTCCAATACTTAAACAACGCCGTGAACTACAACGGGAACACTACCGTTCAACTTGATTTCGATGCGAAGTCTGTTGGTCCTTTGGTTGGAACTGCTTTGCACCTTCTAACTGAATTCCCTGGAACAGGTGTTACAAACACCTTCGATATTCAAAACGGAGGTCTAAATGAAAACACTTGGACACACTATACATATGCGTTCAACAACGTAGCAGCTGCCTCTAACTTCCGCATGCATTTCAACATGGCTGCTGGAGCATTCCTTGGAGCTGGTGGAACAATTCTTATCGATAACATTGAATTGAATTGCTACACACCAGTCGTTATCGCTGGATGTACTGATCCAACTGCATTGAACTACAACGCAGCAGCTACTGAAGACGATGGTTCTTGTACTTACCCAGTAACGTACAATGTAACATTCCAAGTTGACATGCAAAACGTTACAGGATTCACTACTCCTGAAGTAAACGGAACATTCAACAACTGGTGCGGTGGTTGCGCTCCAATGACAGATGCAAACGCAGATGGCATTTGGGAACTAACTATCCCACTTTCTGGTGGTTCTTACGAATTCAAATACGCTTACGATTCATGGGCTGGACAAGAGGCACTTACAGAAGGTAGCTCTTGTACTGTTACAAACTTCGGTTACACAAACCGTACGTTGAACGTGAATGCAGATGTAACTCTTCCTGTTGTTTGTTGGGCTAGCTGCACAAGCTGCGATCAAGCTCCAGTTACTTACAACGTAACTTTCCAAGTTGATATGCAAAACGTAACTGGATTTACAACTCCAGAAGTAAACGGAACATTCAACGGATGGTGCGGCGGTTGCTTCACTATGTCTGATGCAAACGGAGATAACATCTGGGAAGCAACAACTCAAATTGCTGCAGGTAACTACGAATTCAAATTCGCTTACGACTCTTGGGCTGGTTCAGAACAATTGAACCCAGCTGACGCTTGTACAATTACTACCGGTGGATTCACAAACCGTGCTTTGGTTGTTTCTGCAGATGCAGTTCTTCCTGTGGTTTGTTGGGCTAGCTGTTCAGATTGCGGTAGCACTTCAACTCCAGTAAACGTGACCTTCCAATTGGACATGTCGCAGTATACAACGGCATTTACAACTCCAGAAGTGAATGGTACATTCAACAACTGGTGCGGTGGTTGCGCTCCAATGTCAGATGCAAACGGAGATAACATTTGGGAACTTACCATTCCATTAACTCCTGGAAACTACGAATACAAATTCGCTTACGATTCATGGACAGGACAAGAGAACTTAACTCCAGGTTCTACATGTACTGTAACGAACGGCGGATTCACAAACAGAAACATTACAGTTATCGATGCTGAAACACTTCCTGTTGTTTGTTGGGAAAGCTGTTCTGCTTGCGTAAATGAAAACAACTTCTACTTCGCTGCAGGTGGAAAATGTCAAACATTCATCATTAGTGCATCTGCATGGATCAACGGTGTTACTTCAAACGTAACATTCGATAATGGATTCCAAACAGATACTATTTCTCCAGATAGCCAAGGCGCTCCAATTGGTGGTTACTTCAACACATTCGGGGCTTCAAACTTCGATTTATTAGTAACCATTAATGATGAGTTTGGAAATCCTTACAGTACAATTTCGGGAACAGTGACAGGAGGAGTATTTACTTCTACTTCAGGCGCTCAAATGGCATTCCCATTCTCTTCAACGAACTTCCTATACTATGACTGTGGTTCTGTTGGAAACGTGAGTTCTACTGAATTAATCATCTTCCCGAACCCTTCTGAAGGAATTATTCGAATCAATTCAAACTTGGCATTCCCATACCTTGTTGAAGTATTCGATCTATCTGGAAGAAAAGTTCAAGACATGAATATCAATCAAAGTAACTCAGAAATCAATTTGGAAAACCTTGCAAAAGGTGCTTACCAAATCAGAGTTTCAAACAACTACAATAGCGTTCGCGAGACCGTTATTATCAAATAATGAAATTTAAATTTCTATTGTTCGTCTTTGCGTGTGGCTTCGGCCACGCGCAAGGGCAAACATGGAATCTCATCTGGTCAGATGAGTTCAATGGTACTAGCATTGATAATTCCAAATGGACGCATGAACTAGGTACAGGCAATTGGGGTTGGGGAAACAACGAACTTCAATACTACACAGCCAGCACCAACAACAGCTTCGCAAGTAACGGCGAACTTCATATCCTTGCCAAAGAGCAAGTCATTAACACCAGCGATTATTCTTCCGCTCGTCTAATTACCAAAGACAAGTTTTCTTTTCAATACGGAAAGGTCGAAGCGCGATTAAAAGCTCCTGCCGGACAAGGCTTATGGCCTGCCTTCTGGATGCTTGGACAAAACATTAGCTCGGTAAGTTGGCCACAATGCGGTGAGATTGATATTATGGAACACGTGAACAACAATCCATACATCAACGGAACAGCACATTGGAACAACAATGGACACGTTTATTACGGCGGACAATACTATACAAATGTTGAAGACTATCATGTCTACTCGATCATTTGGAATGCCTCCTCCATTCGTTATTTTGTAGATGGAAATATCTACTACACGCAGAACATTCTCAATAACATTGCTGGCACCGAAGAGTTTCACAACGAATTCTTTTTCATTTTGAATGTAGCAGTAGGTGGAAACTGGCCTGGAAGTCCAGATGCAACCACTGTATTCCCAGCTGAAATGACTGTAGATTACATTCGTGTTTATCAGCAAAACACCATTGGCGTTGAAGAAGAAACAACCCAAGAAATCAATTGTTATCCGAACCCAGCTAACAACGTATTCAACGTTGAAAATCCTTTTCTCTCTCCAACATTCACGTGTAAGATTTTCGCGCTAGACGGAAGACTTATTTATGCTGAATCCTCTCAAGATCGCACGACACACATCCCTTGCTCCGACTGGACCAACGGCATGTACTTCGTGGAATGCACAAGTCCTCAAAGTCAGTCATTAAAAAAGCTTTTCTTGATTCAGGATTAGGAAGATACTTCGTAAGATTCTACGAAAGATGTTTCACAAGATACTTCGTAAGATTCTACGAAAGATTTACTCCCCAAAAGTCTTATCCTTTGCGAAGCAATCTTTGATTTATCAATCTTTGTGTAACAATCTTTGCAACGCAATCTTTGCCACGCAATCTTTGATTCATCAATCTTTAACATACATCTCCTTCAACAAAGCCTGCTCTATCTCTTTAGTGTGCTCCGTATAATGAACTCCTGTTCCAGGACCATAAAACCCCGTCCATACTTTCTTCACCTTTCCATCTTTACCAATCAAGATTAACGTTGGAAAAGACATCACATGATTCAATTGTGAAAACACTATAGCGGCAGATTTCTGCGGCGATTCTGCTCCACTACCCAAATAAACCGGATAAGGCAATGCCATTTGTTTCGCTTGTGAATGAATGCGTGTAAAAGAAACTTGCTTGTCGGTTCCTCGCTCGAAAGAAACAGGAACCACTTGAAGCCCTTGTGCAGCGTACTTTTCATACATCGACTTCACAAAGCGCGATTCGTCCGTGCAATTCGGACACCAAGTTCCCATGATCTGAACCAAGGTCACTTTCCCCTTCCAGTCTTTCTCACCGAATGAACGTTCGGTCTTAACATCTGAATTCAATTTTAGCTTCAAAACTTCTTTCGGATTTTTCATCCAAGTCAATTGATCCGCCTCACGCAATTCAAATTTGTCATCCACCTCACCGGTGAATTTCGCCGAATAATGCTTTCCACTCATGAAGACACCTTCGATCTTATTGTCTACCAACCGTGCGGCTAAATAAAACAAATGTGTTCCATCGAATGCCGATAAATAAAAACGATTGTTTTCAAAAGGTTCGCCCTGCAAGTAGCGATAGTCGCCCGTTTCAGTAAGAACTGTTCCATAAACCACAAACTCTTCTCTTACCGCCGCCATATCTAAAATGGCAGGAACAGAATCGTCTTCGAAAACAATTTTATACTTCACATGTACGGGTACATGAACCTTCGCGTCGAACTCACGAATCTTATTGTTCACGATTTGGAAGGGAATGCGGTAATCTCCCGTGCGCGTGGGATCTACCCATTCGCCTGTAAGAATTCCTTTTTCCTTTTTTCCTTCGAAATAGGTATTGAAAAGAGGAAGACTCGACTTGAAGGTCGAGTCTTTTCCCCATTTAATTTCAATTGGAATGCGCTCTGCGCCATTCACGATTTCCCACTGAACATCGGACTTCAATTCAATGCGACAAGGGATGCTTTTATCTTCAACTTTAAACACAATCAAATGCGATTGCGAAAAAACACTTCCGCTGAAAGCAGCGAAAAACAAGAGCATCCAAGCCTTCATTATAAATCGAATTTAATTCCTTGTGCCAATGGCAACGATGTTGAATAGTTAATGGTGTTGGTTTGTCTGCGCATGTAATTTCTCCACGCATCCGATCCGCTCTCGCGTCCACCACCTGTCTCTTTCTCTCCACCAAATGCACCGCCAATTTCAGCACCGCTGGTTCCAATATTCACATTGGCAATTCCGCAGTCTGAACCTTCGCAGCTTAAGAAACGCTCAGCTTCGCGCATGTTCGTAGTCATAATCGCACTCGACAATCCTTGAACAACGCCGTTTTGCATAGCAATGGCCTCGTCCAATTCTTTGTACTTCATGATGTATAAAATCGGAGCAAACGTTTCGTGTTGAACAATCTCCAAGCTGCTGTCCTTCACTTCCGCAATACAAGGCTTCACGTAACATCCGCTCTCATATCCTTCTCCAGTGACAACACCACCTTCTACAATGAAGTTTGCACCTTCCGATTTTGCTTTCTCAATTGCTTTCAAATACGTGTCAACAGCCAACGTGTCAATCAGCGGTCCAACGTGATTGTTCGAATCCAACGGATCACCAATACGAATCTGTCCGTATGCCGCAACCAATTTCTCTTTCACTTCATTGTAAACACTTTCGTGAATGATTAAGCGACGTGTTGAAGTACAACGTTGTCCTGCAGTTCCCACTGCACCGAACACCGCACCAATAATGGTCATCTTCAAGTCTGCATTCTCTGTTACAATAATGGCGTTGTTTCCACCTAACTCCAACAAAGACTTTCCGAAACGCTCTGCTACTTTCGCTCCAACAATGCGACCCATGCGCGTGCTTCCTGTTGCAGAAATCAACGGAACACGAGTATCAACGGTCATCATCTCACCCACTTTCACATCGCCAGAAACGATGCTTGAAATTCCTTCCGGCAAATTGTTTTCCGAAGCAATTTCATTCCAAATATTTTGACAAGCAATCGCGCAAAGCGGTGCTTTTTCAGATCCTTTCCAAATACAAACGTCTCCGCAAATCCACGCCAATGCGCTGTTCCAAGCCCAAACCGCTACTGGGAAGTTGAATGCTGAAATGATTCCAACGATTCCAAGAGGATGCCATTGCTCATACATGCGGTGGCCTGGACGCTCGCTGTGCATGGTTAAACCGTAAAGCTGACGAGAAAGACCCACTGCGAAATCGCAGATGTCAATCATCTCTTGCACTTCACCCAAACCTTCTTGCAAGCTCTTGCCCATTTCGTAACTCACCAACATACCCAACTCTTGTTTGTAATCGCGAAGGCGATTTCCAAACTGACGAACAATTTCTCCGCGCTTTGGAGCTGGCATTAAGCGCCATGTTTTGTATGCTTCTTGCGCCGCCTCTACCACACGATTGTAATCATCTGCAGTGGTGGCCTTCACTTTAGCTATTTCCTTTCCATCAACTGGAGAAAACGACGCGAATAAATCGCCGTTTGAAAAAAAGTTCTGTCCCGTGCTGGTTCCAAGATTCTCTGCTTGAATTCCAAGTTTCACGAACACATCTGACATATCCATAGAATTGCTCATTTGTTCAATTATTTTAGAATGCAAAGGTACAACGACCAAATACATCAAAAGATGTTTTACCTTTGAAATATGCGGAAGCTAACCCTGATATTTATCTTGGGCTTATATAGCTTAATGTCTTTCGGTCTGGAAGCCAAGCTGCACTTCTGTTGTGGAGAATTACAAGCCATTCATTTCTTCGAATTCGGCGACGAACACCACGACGAATCTCATTCCGAACACAAAGGCTGTTGCCACTCCGACGGCTGCTCGGAAGATGTGCTAGTTGCCCTTCAATACGAAAGCGAACACGAGCAATGCGAATCTCCTTCTGCTCCGCAATTAATTGCTTCTACTCCTGAGCCTACTTATTTTTTATTTTATGTTGAAGGAAAATGCCAGTCGGCTATTCCAATTGCCGCATCTTTCGTTCCGATAACGTATGAACGGTATTCTCTTTTCTGTTGCAGAAAATTGAACGGCGAAGCCGATGACCGCAGAGCGGATGACGCTTCGCGATGACACAACATGTTGTGATGACCACTTCGTGGATGACACACTTCGGGTGATTTAGAAAAGAAAAAATTCAAAATATTTCCTAAAAATGAAAAACATAATTGTGCTTGCTTTATGCATGCTTTCATTCGGCGCGTATGCGCAAACAAAAAACACAACCACGAATTTCTGGGTAGCCGGAGCATGTGGAATGTGTGAAACAACCATTGAAAAAGCGGTCGATGTAAAAGGAGTTGTCGCATACGATTACGACTTAACCGCACACCGATTGACCATCACTTACAATCCAACGAAAATCACCATCGACAAGATTCACGCGCTAATCAACGCTGCTGGATACGATACGGAGAAATCGAACGCTACCGATGCGCAATACGAGCGTGTTCACGGATGTTGCAAGTATAGAAGCATGGAACCTCATAAATAATCCATGAAATACATTGTTGCACTCATCGCATTCTTTTCAATCGTTACGATTGGAAATGCACAAGTGAAAGGCGTTGTTCTTGACGATGAAGGAAATCCAGCCTACGCGCTTGTTTACTACAAAGGCACACAACTCGGCACTGTTACCAATCCGGAAGGAGAATTCTCCATTGGTATTCCGAAAGAAGCGAAGTGGCTCATCGTCGCGTCAACCGGACATTACAGCGATTCCATTTTTGTAGATCCTGCTGCTGGCACTTTCAAAGAAGTGAAATTCAATTTGAGAGAAAACAGCACACTCGGGACCATACACATTGACGAACACGACGGCGGAACCCACATCAACGGAAAAGATCCGCAGACGTTTCAAGTCATGAACGAAAAAGAATTGTGCAAAGCAGCCTGCTGCAGCCTTTCGGAAAGCTTCGAAACCAACGGTTCTGTAGACGCATCGTTCACCGATGGAATTACCGGAACACGTCAAATTAAGATGTTAGGTTTAGATGGAAAGTACACGCAAATTCTTTTCGACAATATGCCTGCAGTGCGCGGAATTTCAAGCACCTTGGGTCTAAGCTTTCTTCCTGGACCGTGGATCAATTCCATTTCCATTGCGAAAGGCGCAGGTTCTGTGGTGCACGGATACGAAGGCGTTACAGGACAAATCAACGTGGCGCACAAAGCGGCTACCATGAAAGAAAGTTTGTTCTTGAACATGTACGCCAGTTCTGCTGGACGCTACGAAACGAACATTCTATCGAATCAAGCTCTTGGTGAAAAATGGAACTACCAATTGCAAGCACACGGATCAAGTTCTCAGAAATTGTACGACACGAATAACGATGGATTCCTCGATAATCCGTTGGTGAAAAACTACCTCCTTCGCAACGCATGGCAATACACCGGCGCAAAAGGATTGCGCAGCGAATTTGGATTGTCTTACGGACAGTTCAACACAGAGAGCGGACAAATCAATTACTACCGCAACCAAGGAGTCGTGCCGTTCACGCCTTGGATTTCAAACTCGAAAACAGAGCACGCGGAATTCACCACCAAGAACGGTTATATGTTCGATGAACACGGACATAAAAGCATAGGAAGTCAGATTAGCATCGGTTACAACAAGCAACACGGATTGTACGGAACCCGCATCTACGATGGCGTTCAGAAAAGTGCGCGAATCAATTTGCTGTTCGCAAATGAAATTGCGGAAGGATACAACATCACCGTTGGAGCTTCTGCCACAGCAGACGACTACCGCGAATCGCTGACTTCTTTTGTTGGAAATTTGAATCGAGTTGAAACCACCTACGGGGTATTCGGTGAATTGAATGCCAATCCAACTGAGAAGTTACAAATCGTTGCAGGTATGCGTGCAGATGAAAATAATTTATACGGATTGATTCTCACACCTCGCATTCACGCACGTTATTCCATCACTGAAAAAACAAGTGTGAAGATTAGCTCCGGAAAAGCATATCGTTCGCCTCAAATGGTAGTCGATCATCTTTCTGCCCTTGCGGGAAACAGAATCTGGAATTTACCGGCAAATTCCACAACCGAATATCCATTCGGTTTTGAAATGGAAGAAGCCGTGAACACGGGAATTGTATTGGTGCACAACACCAAGTTGTTTCACCGAACAGCCACCTTCACACTGGATGCATTTCATACCAACTTCCAACATCAGTTAGTTGCAGACTACGAAACAGCAGGATCTTTTTCCTTGTATAATTTATCTGGAAAAAGTTTCGCGAATGCCGTTCAAACCGACTTCACCTTC
>JBJOPP010000052.1:0-9159 GCA_046050685.1 Bacteroidota bacterium | reverse complement strand
TTCCAGACCACGATTTTATTCAGCGAGTGCGTACCCAATTGGGAGAGCCTCTTGTTGTTTCTTCCGTTCATAGAAAAGAAAACCCCGAAGAATATCCGTTGGAAGCCTTCGATTTGGAAGAAGATTGGTCGAATCAGGTAGCAGAAATTTTCTTCGAAGACGCCTCGAAAATGTTGCTTTCAACGGTTGTCGATTTTTCTGGATTGAACCCTGTCGTGGTTCGTCAAGGAGCAGGGGAGTGGAACCCATAAGCAATATCCATAAACAATTGCTCGTTCGCAAGTTTCAGAAATAGCCCAATCCCGCGAGGGTGGTCTTGGTAATTTCACATTGACAAATTGTGACTATGAGAAAAATTGCACTGGGTTTTGTTTTAATGGTTTTGAGCGCCACAACTGTGTTTGCTCAGAAGTCTTTTGAAAAGGTTGTGCCCGAACGTATCTACCGAGAGGCCTTGAATCTTTTTGAAAACGAAAAATTCGTTCCGGCGAAAGAGTCGTTCGAAAAATACCTTTCGTTAACGACTGGAAACGACGGCTATCGCGCCGATGCGGAATACTACCAAGGCCTTTGTGCCATGAATTTGTTTCATCCCGATGCGGAATTCTTGCTCACCAACTTCGTTCGTAACCATCCCGATTCTCACTGGTGTCAGAGTGTGTATTTGGAATTGGCGAACTTCAAGTACAAGAGTAAATCGTACAAGCAGTCGTTGGAGTGGTTCGACAAGGTGGAAGAAAAACAGTTATTAGCGGAAGAGCGTCCTGCCTTTTATTACAAGCGCGGTTTCGTGAAATTCGATCAAAAGAAATATGCCGATGCGCGCGTAGATTTCGCGAAAGTGAAGGACGGCGATTCGGAGTACAAGTCCGCTGCGACCTATTACTACGCCTACATGGCCTACACGAACAAAGATTATCAAGTAGCCTTGGAATCTTTTTCGAAGTTGAAGGAAGACAAGGACTTCAAGTCAGTTGTTCCCTATTTCATTTCACAGATTTATTATGTTCAAAAGCGTTTCGATGAATTGTTGGCTTATGCTCCGCCGTTGATCAACGCGGAAGAGAACGTGAAAAACAATTATCCGAATGCGAACGAAGAAATTGCACACCTCATTGGTGATGCCTATTTCATTCAAGAGAAATACAAGGAGGCACTTCCTTATTTAGAGAAATATCACAACTCTCCAACTGCGAAGCCTTCGGTTGAAGACTACTACCAGCTGGGATTTTGTTATTACCGCAACAGCAACTTTGAGCGCGCAGTTGATGCTTATTCACACTGCACGAAAGAAGATTCACCAACATCGCAGTTGGCAAACTACAACATTGGTGATTGCTATTTGAAGTTGGAACAAAAGGAATATGCGCGCACCGCTTTCGAAGCAGCTTCGAAACAAACACACAACCTCGATGTGCAAGAAGATGCGTTGTTCAACTATGCAAAATTGGCGTTCGAACTTTCGTACAACCCTTTCCACGAAGTCATTTCAGCGTTTGAAGGATACTTGGAAAAATATCCAAATTCTGCACGTCACGACGAAGCTTACGAGTTCTTGTTGAATGTGTATTTGAAGACAAGAAACTACGAACGCGCCTTGACTTCATTGGATAAAATGAAGGTGAAAGACATTCGTGCGAAGACTTCTTACCAGATTGTTGCGTTCAACCGTGGTGTTGAATTGTATCAAGCGGAAAGCTTCGCTAAATCGGAAGAGTTCTTTACGAAATCGCTCGAATATCCTGTGAATACTTACTTGTTGGCGCAAGCGAAATATTGGATGGGAGAAATCAATTACCGTCAGAATAAATTCCCGAAGGCGAAAGAATATTATCAGGCTTGTATTGCCGAGCCGGCGGCCTTCAATTCAGAATACTATGCCCTTGCTAACTACAGTTTGGGGTACACGTTTTTCAAATTGGGTGTAGCGCAAAAAGACTACGATGCTTCGAAACCGTATTACGCGAACGCAAATACAGCTTTCAGAAAGTTTGTCGATTCGAAAGAAGCGGAAGAGTCTAAAAAGGCCGATGCATATTTACGCATTGGAGATTGCTTCTTCGTTTCGAAGAGCTACAAGCAAGCGATTGAAAGTTATTCGAAGGGAAGTCCTACGCAAAAAGATTACATCCTTTATCAAAAGGCGTTGTGCGAAGGTTATGAAGGAAACAATTCGGCAAAGATTAATTTGTTGAAGTCTTTGGTAGATTCTGAATCCAATTCGAAGTTTAAGGTAGACGCGGCTTTCGAATTAGGAACCACCTACCTCAGCGCTGGAAACAATGCCGATGCTAAAACAGTATTCCTTCAGTTAATGGCCGATGAGCCAACCTCGAATTACACCCGAAGAATCTTAGTGAATTTGTGTTTGATCTATCGCAACGAAGAGAACGATGCGAAGGTGAAGTCGACCTGGAATACACTTTACACGAACTACGGAAACGATAAGATTATTCTCGATGCGTTGGAAATTGTGAAGCCCGTATTGATCGACGATGTTGAATTCCAAAATCAGATTACGCATTTGACTGTTGCTGACGTGAGCGCCTTGGAAATCGAAGAGGGTGTCTTCACGAAGGCATCTGCTCCTGCCTATGCAGGCGAGTGCGCTAAGGCAAAAGGAAAACTTGAATCGTATTTGAATCAATATCCAAACGCCGTTCACGCAGCTGAAGCGAATTTCTTGTTGGCCGATTGCTTCAAGAATGAGGGCAACAAAGAGTCCGCTATTACATACTACGAGCGCGTGATTGCATTGCCATTCTCTGACTTCACGGAAGAGGCTTTGAACAATGCTGCAGACATTCGTTTACAACAAGGAGAATATGCGAATGCGATTGGACACTTGTTGAAAATTGAAAGCGCTGCTGTTTCGAAGAAGAGTGTGGAAGATGCGCAGATGGCCTTGCTTGTGGCGTATTACAGTATTGAAGAAATGGGATTGGCACGCGAGTATGCAGATAAGGTTATTGCAGATGCCTCAGCGAATGCAGACAACAAAGCAAAAGCTTATTTGTGGAGAGCCCGCATGAAGATGAAGGAAGAAGAATTCGCAAGTGCACTTGAAGATTACGCTGAAGTGGCTAAACGCGGTGGGGAAGGTGCTGCTGAAGCGGCATTCCAGAACGCATTTGTGGAGTACAAGATGAATGAAATTGAAAAGGCTGAAAAGTCAATTTTCAAGGTGATAGAAAAGTACGCTTCGTTCGAGAAATGGAAGTATGAGTCGTTCTTGCTTTTGTCAGATGTATATGTGGCAAAGCCAGATTATTATCAGGCAAGAAAGACCCTAGATGCCATTATTTCCAAAGTGAAAAATCCGGAAATTCTTGCGCGAGCAGAACAAAAGAAACGTGAATTAGAAGAGTTGGAAAACCCAAAGCCAAGAGCTGTGGAGATACCGATTGACAATACCGACGAGAATATTCAAAACGATGAGTTCCATGAAGAATAAATTGAAACCAATACTCCTAGCTGCATTCTTATTTTCAGCTAGTACGCACCTGTTTGCGCAAGTAGACAGCGTGCTTATTCAAAGCGCACAGTTCGTGGGTGATTTGAATATTTTCTTGCGCGATGCGAATAAAATTTCGAATCAACCTTTCGTTATTGAAACAGAGACGAATGCGGCTTTGATGAAATACAACATGCTTCCAACAAGACAGATTTCGTTCACACAACCTGCGACCATTTTGTCTTCGAATTTCCCGATGGAAAAGAAGTTGAAGAAGCTTCAAAACGGTTGGGTAGATGTTTCTTTTGGAAGTTATGTTACGCCGAAAGTAGACGCGTATTATACCGACGGAAGATCGAAGAAAGGGGACTGGGGAATTCGTTACGGACACCAAAGTTCAAATGCAAATTTCGAGGTGCTTTCGGGTGCCGATATTCCAACCACATTCAGTGAAAACAATGCAACGCTTTGGGGAAAAAGATTCTATAAGAAGACCGTTGCAGATGCAAAGATAAATTGGAACAGAAATGTGACCAATTGGTACGGAGTAGACTCTTCGCAGGTGAGTTATTTTCCTGATTTTTCGAGTCTGAAACAGACCATGAATGTTTACAACGGAAACTTTGGAATTCGCACCTTTGATCGCGATAGCAATGATTTGAATTGGTGGGCGAAGGCGGGATATCGCTTGGCTTCAGATGCTTTCAATTCGAATGAACACTTTGTAGATGTGAGCGGTGGAGCAAGCAAATTGGTGAAGACGGAAGTGTTTAGCGGTGAGTTCGGAATGACTTACAATCAGTTTAATTCAACCGGATTGGATTGGTCTCCAGATGCTGCGAATACATGGGGTGAAGGTGATTCGTTGAGAACCACGCGTTCGTTCGATAACGCCATCGTTCGCTTCATTCCTTCAGCCTATACGGTATACAAAGATCTTCGTGTGAAGATTGGAATGGGCTTGTACATGCAATCTCGCGGCGAGCAACGTGGACACTTCTATCCGCAGGCGGAAGTGAGTTACAGCATTCTCGACGGTATGTTTGTTCCGTATGCCGGAATTAAAGGATCGTTGGCTCCAACAACCTATTACGGATTATACAACCAGAATCCATTTGTGGTTGTTCAACCTCAATTGCTCAATCAAAACAATAAAATGCAATTGTATGGTGGCGTGAATGGGTCTATCTCTCGTCGCGTGAACTACAGTGTTGGCGGGGAATTGAATAAGATTGAGAATTTCGCTTTCTTCGTGAACGACAGCCTGTTTTCAAGAGGGAACATGCAAGGAGTCGTTTACGATAACTTGCGCGTAGCCAAGGTTAAAGGTGAGGTTGAGGTTTTAGGTGGAAAAAAATGGAGCGCGAAAGTGGGCGGTTCGTATTCTTATTTCGAAACGGATCAGCAATACGCTTGGCAGTTACCGAACCTTCAGTTCTCAGCGGAGGCTTCGTATAACCTGAATTCGAAGTTCAAGTTTAACTTCCAAGGAATATACTTCGGAGAGCGCTGGGCGAAGTCGGTATTGCCTGTTACTGGAAGAGATGCTCAATTGCAATTGGACGGCGCTTATGTGTATAAAATGAAAGCTTTCGTAGATGTTAATTTGCGCACGACATACACCTACAACGAGCGTCTTTCGGCATATATTCAATTCAACAATATCTTGTCTCAGAAATATACTATTTACAGCGGTATTCCAAGCCAGCGCTTCTTCGCTGCGTTGGGAGCTTCTTATTCATTCTAGAGTAGCATTTTGTTAACGAAATGTTCATAAAACCACGGGGGCTTCGGCCCCCGTTTTTTGCTACGGCAATGGGCCTTGCGTAACTTTGGGGACCTTGAAAAAATGGGCTTGCCCTGTTCTTCAATTTGAATAAAAAAGTTAGATAATTAATAGTCCTACGAGAGAATGAGTGAAGAAATAGAAAATACCCTTACCCCCGGTTATACCGCTGATAATATTCAGTCGTTAGAAGGGATGGAGCACGTACGTATGCGTCCTGCTATGTACATTGGTGATATTGGAACTCGCGGTCTACACCACTTGGTGTATGAGGTAGTGGATAACAGTATCGATGAAGCGTTGGCCGGACATTGCGATACGGTTCAGGTATTTATCAATACAGACAACAGCATCACGGTTAAAGATAACGGTCGTGGTATTCCTGTGGACATGCACAAGAAGGAAGGCGTGAGCGCCCTTCAAGTGGTAATGACCAAGATTGGTGCAGGTGGTAAGTTCGACAAAGGATCGTATAAAGTATCAGGTGGTCTTCACGGTGTGGGGGTAAGTTGCGTGAACGCATTATCGATTGCATTGAAGGCAGAAGTTCATCGCGAAGGAAAAATTTATGTTCAAGAGTACAGTTGCGGTAAGGCGTTATATCCTGTTAAGGAAATGGGAACGACCGATCTTCGCGGGACTACTGTAACCTTCCTTCCAGATAACACCATCTTCGATACTGCAGAGTACAACTATGACACATTAGCAAATCGTCTTCGCGAACTTTCATTCTTGAACAAAGGCATTCGTTTACACTTGACAGATGAGCGCGTGACCAACGAAGACGGCACGTTCAAGAACGAAGAGTTCTACAGTGAGGCTGGATTGATTGAAATGGTTAAGTTCTTAGATGAAAGCCGTCCGGCTATCATCGGAACCATTATTCACATGGAGCGCACAGACGGTGCTATTCCGGTGGAAGTGGCTATGACTTACAACGATTCATACAACGAGAATGTATTCTCATACGTAAATAACATCAACACCCACGAAGGTGGGACACACTTGCAAGGTTTTAAGCGCGGACTAACTTCTACGTTGAAAGACTATGCAGATAAGAGTGGTTTGTTGGAAAAGGCGAAGGTGGAAATCGTGGGAGATGACTTCCGTGAAGGACTTACGGCAGTTGTATCTGTTAAAGTTCAAGAGCCACAGTTCGAAGGTCAAACCAAAACCAAATTGGGAAATAAGGAAGCTGTTGCTCCGGTATCTCAAGTGGTAAGTGAAATGCTTCAAGCATATTTGGAAGAACATCCGGCTGAAGCAAAAGCCATTGTACAAAAAGTAATTCTTGCTGCTCAAGCGCGTATTGCTGCGAAGAAGGCACGTGAGACTATACAAAGAAAAGGAGTAGGTTCGGGTGGTGGACTTCCTGGTAAGTTAGCTGACTGTTCTGAAAAAGATCCAACGAAATCAGAGTTGTTCCTTGTCGAGGGAGATTCGGCGGGTGGAACCGCTAAGCAAGGACGCGACCGTGTGTTCCAAGCGATCTTGCCACTTCGTGGTAAAATCTTGAACGTAGAGAAGGCGATGCAACATCGTATTCTTGAGAACGAAGAGATCAAGAATATGTACACCGCTTTAGGGGTATACATTGGAACTGAAGACGACAGCAAAGCGTTGAATACAGCAAAGCTTCGTTATCATAAGATTGTGATCATGTGTGATGCCGACGTAGACGGATCTCACATTGAGACACTTATTTTGACGTTCTTCTTCCGTCACATGAAAGAGTTGATAGATCAGGGAATGATCTACATTGCAACTCCACCGTTGTACCAAGTGAAGAAAGGAAACAAAGGTGAATACGCTTGGACCGAAGAGCAACGCGATGCGTTGATTAAGGAAATGCGTGGAGCGGGTTCTGAAACAAGTGTAAACGTTCAACGATACAAGGGTCTTGGAGAGATGAACGCAGAGCAGTTGTGGACAACGACTATGGATCCAACAACAAGAACCTTACGTCAAGTTACCATTGACAACGCTGCGGCGTGTGACCAGATATTTTCTATGCTTATGGGCGACGAGGTTCCACCTCGTAGAGCGTTCATTGAAGCGAATGCGAAATACGCGAAGATCGACGCGTAACGACACTCTACCCGCATTCGAGCGGGCAGGGTAACCTGCAAGAATAAGGGCCTCCTACGGAGGCCCTTATTTATTTCAACGAAGTTGAAACTACTTCAATTTCTCATTGTTGAGATGTCGCGTGGCATCGCGCTCTGTTTTCTTTGCCATGTTTTTATCGAAGGCTTCTTGCAAATTGATGCCTGTCTGATTTGCAAGGCAAATCAGAACGAAAAGAACATCGGCCATTTCATCGCCAAGGTCTTTGGCTTTGTCGCTTTCTTTTTCGCTTTGCTCGCCGTAGCGGCGAGCAATGATGCGAGCGACCTCACCAACTTCTTCGGTTAGCATAGCCATGTTGGTGAGCTCGCTGAAATAACGAACGCCAACCGTTTTAATCCATTCGTCTACTTGCGCTTGTAGCGCATTCAAATCTTTTTCCATTAATGACCTCCAGCCATTTCACCGATTTGAATGTTCTGCTTCTTTAAAATTCCCTTCACGCGATAAGCATAGAAGGCAAGATATGCAAAGCAAGCAACACCCACGAAGTACGAATACTGAATGCCTAATATAGCGTCATCAGACAACGCGCCTTGAGTTACAGATACAAATCCACCGCCCATAATCATCATAATCAAAAGGCTTGATCCTGTATTCGTTCTGCTTCCCAATCCTGCAATACCCAATGTGAAAATACAAGGCCACAAAGTGCTACAGAACAATCCAACTGACATGAACGCAAACACGCTAATCATTCCACTTGCAAAAATTCCAACCAACAAAGCCGCAATTCCTAATAGCGAATACATCAACAATTGCTTAATCGGATTGCCTTCACTGATTTTGTCAGCTGCGATAAGCACAAGCACCAATCCTAGATACGGATAGAAGTCTGTTACAGCGTGACCAGCAATGGCATTCACGGTCATGAAAATTCCGAAAGCAGCGAATGGAAGAATAATATTCAATTTGCTTTTCAACGATTGTGAAATGTTGAACGATCCCGCCGCGCTGGTCCAACGTCCAATCATCAAACTAGCCCAGAACAAAGAAACAAACGGAGCAATAGCGTCTTCATTCGTTCCCAATTTTTGCTTCATGAATTCAGGAAGATTACTTGCTGTAGATACTTCAACTCCCACATACAAAAAGATGGCTAGCATACCCATTGACAGTTGTGGGTACTTCAAAATAGAAAGTAAACTCGCGTTATCATCGGCAGATTTTACGGTTTCAATTTTATCTGGAACCGAAGAAAACTTGAACATCACCGCAGCTAAAACGAAGGCTGCACCTAAAACCAAATAGGGAATTTGAACCGCTTTCAAATCCAAAGTTGTTGTTCCGCTTCCAATTGCACCGAAGATGGCGAACGATACAATAACAGGTCCTATCGTTGTTCCAACATTGTTAATTCCTCCAGCCAAGCTCAAACGTTGATTCCCTGTTGCAGGATCGCCCATTTGAATGGCCAACGGATTCGCAGCAATTTGTTGAAGTGAAAAACCAAGTCCCACAATGAACAATCCCGAAATAAGCAATTCAAAAGATGCGGTGTTCGATGCTGGAATGAACAACAATGTTCCACACGCTGAAATCAAAAGTCCAAGCGCCAATCCGTTTCTATATCCTAATGCATTTAAAATATCGCGCTTCAAAAAGGCAGATATACCGAAGTATAGCAGCGATCCCACTGTATATGCCACATAGAAAGCAAACGAAATCAATTGCGATTGCATTTGTGAAAGGTTCAACGCCTTCTTGAATACAGGAATTAAGATGTCGTTACTTGCCGCTACAAATCCCCAAAAGAAGAAGATTGAAATTAATGTAGCCAATGCGCCTTTAG
>JBJOPP010000051.1:0-12360 GCA_046050685.1 Bacteroidota bacterium | reverse complement strand
GCAAACAGCGGTATCGCCGAGAATGGTTTCCGGACGTGTAGTCGCAACGGTTAAAAATTCGTTGGTTCCTTCAATCTGATATTTTAGGAAGTACAATTTCGATTGTATTTCCTTGTGTATTACTTCTTCGTCTGATAGGGCGGTAAGCGCAGCAGGATCCCAGTTGATCATGCGTTCGCCGCGATAGATTTTTCCTTTTTTATGAAGGTCAATGAAGCAATCGATTACGCTTTCGTAATATTTTGGATCCATGGTGAAGCGAGTACGGTCCCAATCGCAGCTCGCTCCCAACTTCTTTAATTGATCTAAAATAATTCCACCGTGCTTGTGCGTCCATTCCCACGCGTGTTCCATGAATGCATCGCGCGTGAGATCAGATTTCTTGATTCCTTCTTTGCGAAGTTTTTGAACCACTTTCGCTTCAGTAGCAATAGAGGCGTGGTCGGTACCAGGCACCCAGCATGCGTTGAAGCCGCGCATGCGTGCACGACGAATGAGTAAATCTTGAATGGTGTTATTCAACATGTGACCCATGTGCAATACCCCTGTGACGTTCGGCGGAGGAATAACAATGGTGTACGCGGGCTTGTCGTTCGGAGTAGATTTAAAAACCTTCTTCTCTAGCCACATTGCGTAAATGCGGTCTTCCGTCTCGTTCGGAGAGTATTTGCTTGGAATTTCCATGGTTGTTGAATGAAGGTGCAAATTTAAGCACCTCCCTTCAACTTCAACGGGAAAATATCGATTAAACGGAAATTACCTCGCGGGCAATTTCTTCGCTGACTTCAACCTGAATTAAACAATGTCCAATTTCTTGGATTAATGAAAAGTGAAATACACCGTTCTTGTTTTTTTTATCGTTCAACATAAATTGAAAGACTTGGTCTTTTTCAACTTCATTGAATGAAGGAAGTGGTCCGAATATTTCAAGAATACGCATCTCGATGGTTTGAGCAGTAGTTGCATTTAGAACACCTAGTTTCATTGCAATTCTATTCTCGAGAACCATTCCCCATCCGACTGCATTGCCATGAGTAATAGCAGCCCCTTTTGCAAGAAAGAAGGATTCAATGGCATGTCCAATGGTGTGACCGTAATTCAATTTCTTGCGAACCGAATGTTCATTCGGGTCTTGTGTGGTAATCTCTGATTTGATTTCGTTCGATCGTTTGACGAATACAGCAATATGCGCTGCATCTTTAGGATTCACATGGGATAGAGCTTCCCAATATTCTGTATCAGCAATAAGCGCATGTTTAAGCATTTCAGCGAATCCTGATTTCAATTCTTTCTCAGGAAGCGTGTTTAGGAAACCGGTAAATACGAGAACGCTCTTTGGCCAACTGAAAAGTCCAACGGCGTTTTTCACATCCATTAAATCTATCCCGCATTTCCCTCCCATAGCAGCATCTACCTGAGCCATGACTGTCGTTGGGATGTTTATGAAGTCTATTCCGCGTTTGAAAGTAGAAGCTAAGAATCCGCCTATATCTGAAATTACACCACCGCCAACGTTGAGAAGCAGTGATTGTCTATCGGCATTGTGCTGAAGCAATTCTTCGTAGAGTTGTCCAACAATTTCCAGCGATTTACTTTCTTCTCCTTCGGGAATTTCAATAATCGGCACTTCATTGAGGGCTGGTATTGTTTCGAGCAGAAATCTCACGCAGTGCTCATTCGTGTTGGTATCGCACAAAATGAAGGTTGCTGAATGGGATGCGACCTCTCGCGTAAGAATCGATTGTATTTCGTCGAAAGAATGTATGGTCTTCACGTTCATGGGAGTGTGAATTTATGAATTATTCTTCAGTACTGTTCTTCAATTGCATGAATAAATTGTATGCCCCTTTCACTACAATTTTAGAATCTTTCAATGATTCAGCTTGTAGGAGTTCGGCTTGATTGGCATTGGTAAATCCTAGGTTTACGGATGTCATTTCAAACAATCCATTTCCTTTCTCAATAAATACATAATCCTGTTTTTCAAATTGAACAATGGCTTCTTTCGGAATTATCCATCCCGCAGAATTTGGGGTAAGTACTTCGGCGTTCCAAACAGAGCCGGGTACAGCTTCTGCGCCACTCAGTGAACAAATGACTTCGACCTTTCCGTTTCCATCAACAGTTGGCTGAATGTATTGAATGGATGTGTTCAATGTTTTTGTTGCATTCATCAAGTCCGTTAAAGTAACGGTTTGTCCTATTGCGAGATAGGGAAGATCTTTTTCGAAGACGATGATTTTGGCAAGTGGATTCTCTGTTCCAACATAGCTCATCCAAACCGCATCGGCCGCAATGTAACTTCCAACGGAAGCATTCACTGCGGAAACAACACCGTTGTTCTTGGCAACCACATTCACCTTTGAAGATATGGTGTTTGCAGAAAGCTTGTCAGCGCGAATACCCAGCAAATTCAATTTTTCCTTGAGGCTCATCATACGAATAAGAGCCGATTGTTCAGCAGATTTTACTTCTTCGAAATTCTTGTCGCTTGTTGCGTGAGAGGCCGCGAGTTCTTCTTGTCTTTTTGCATTTTTTTGAAGCAATTCGAATTCATTTTTAGCCAATAAATAATCTTGCTGAAGAACAATGTATTCCGGATTTTCTATCACACCGATAACCTGTCCAACTTTTACTTGCTGGCCTGGAATGACATTGCTTGAAACGACGTAACCTCCGAATGGTGAGGTCACTTGTATGCGTTCATTGGCATTCACTTCAACGGTGGCAGTTCCTTGAATGGTGCGGCTTATGGCGAGCAGTTGAGGTAATTCCGTAGTGAGTGTGATTTGTGCCAATTGATCTGTTGAAAGTTGAACAGTGGTTTGCACAGCTGTTTCTTTCTTTTGTTCTTCAGGCGCGTTGCCGCATGCCGCGAATACAAGAAGAAGTGGAAGTAGTTGTTTCATAATATTATTTTTCTTTAATGAATTCAATTTCGATGAGTGTGTTGTTTTTAAGTTGAAGCGCAGACCAATAATTCAATTGCATCTGCATAAGGTTTTGAAGGTTCCACGACCATTCCATGAAGTTCACGTTACCCGTTTCAAATTGCTTGGTTAATTGCGTTGAAATTGTTTGGGCTTGCTCCGAATTATTCGACCATTTTTGAAGTCCTTGTATTTGCTCCGTTACTTGTTGAAGCTGATCAAACAACGTATTCAATCTTCCATTGAATTGCTGAACGAGTAAATTGGTTTGAAGCTGCTGAACGTCGAAGTCCATTCGATTCGCAGCCAAATAGGCATTTTGTTTTTTTCTATCGGTTGGAAGAACAATGGCCGCGCCCACTGAAGTGAATCTGCTAGAAGGCCCATAGTAATCATCGGTTCCCGTTATGTTTTGATAGCCAACGATTGACATGTTGTTCAATGAAAATTCAAGGGTAGGTTTCTTCTGTTGCTGAAGAATTCCTGCATTGGATTGAATGAATTCTTGCTCCAATTTGGCTATTCTAATTTCTGAGTTTAGAAGTTCTTCATTTCTATTTGCTGAATATGGAAACTCGTATTGATCTATTCGAATATCCAAAGTTCCATTCCAACCAACCAATTGTTGAAGAGTATATGTTTCTTGATTTTTTTCAAGTTGAAATTGAAAGAGTTGTTGTTCCAATTGAACCCTTTGCTGTTCTACAAGAAGTTTGGCGTAACTGGTTTCATCGCCCAGTTCTATGCGCTTATCTGTAAGCAGTTCCACTTGTTTAATGCGAGAAATATTTTCTTCCAACAATGAAATTTTTCTGGAAAGAATGGCAAGTGTGTAATAGGATTGTTTTATAGACCGAACGACTTCTTTTCTTGTTAGAATTATTTGTTCTTCGGCTTTGTTTACCCTGAGTTGCTGCTGGTTATTCAATGCAGCAGAATATCCGGGTAGATGAAAAGCTTCAGAAATAGAGATCCGATGATCCAACGCAGCACTATTCACATGTCCGTATTCATTCGAAATGGAAAGGGGTGACCAATTGCGATAGACACTCGCTCTTTTACTTTCCGATTCAAATGCCAATTTCGCTGCTTGAATCGAGAGGTTGTTTTTCTCTGCAGTAGCAATCAAATCATCTACACTTGTTTTTTGTTGAGCGTGCGCTGAAGTAAATGAAATTAGAACAAGTACAACTAAAGCGGGTAGGGCAATTTGGTTCCTCGAAACGCGATTTCTTTGCCACACATATAAGATTGGAAGGACATAGAGTGTTAAAATAGTTGCAGAAATTAGACCTCCAATTACAACAAGTGCGAGTGGACGTTGCACCTCGGCACCTGCCCCTTGTGATACAGCCATTGGAATGAAACCGAGTGACGGAGCAAGCGCAGTCATGAGTACAGAGCGCAAGCGAATTTTTGTTCCTTGGGCAGCAATTCTTTTGTAATCTGTCCAACCTTCTTTTTCCAGTCGCTTGAATTCTGCAATCATAAGAATTCCTTCAAGCACCGCTACACCGAATAAAGCAATGAATCCCACTCCTGCTGAAATACTAAAATTCGTTCCGGTTATATACAAGGTGAATATCCCGCCAATTGCGGAAAGCGGAATGGCGGTGTAAACCAATAAGCTATCTTTAATGCTTCCTAGCGCGAAATATAGCAATAAGAAAATCATAGACAGCGCTATAGGAACAACAATGGATAATCGTGCTTTAGCAGCGGTTAAGTTTTCGAATGTGCCTCCGTAATTAACACTGTATCCGTCTGGGAAATTTATTTCTTTCTCTTCTTTGTTTTTTAAATCCTGAACAACCGATTGGACATCTCTTCCACGCACATTGAATCCAATGATAATTCGTCGACGAGTGTTTTCTCGTTGGATTTGATTCACACCATCTGTTTCCTCTATAGTTGCAATGGCAGAAAGCGGAATGGCTACATTATTTCTATTGGTAACAATCATTTGAAGTACATCTTGTGTTTTATCTCTAAAATTTTCATCGGATCGAATGACAATGTCGAACCGTTTTTCACCTTCGTAAACAGAACCAGCCGTTTTTCCTGCAAAAGATGTTTCTACCCAAGCGTTAGCTTCTTCCACAGTAATTCCATATTTAGCAAGTTGGTCTCTTCTTAATTTCACGATCATCTGAGGCATTCCAGTTACCGATTCTACATAGATATCTTTTACACCTTCAATACCTTCTGCAATTGCTGAAAGTTCAGATGCGTAGTGGGCCAAAGTGTCTAAATCTTCACCGTAAATTTTACACACTACATCTTGTCTTGCACCAGTCATTAATTCATTGAATCGCATTTGAACAGGGTATTGAAATCCAAGTGTGAGTCCGGGAATTTTCTTTCCCTCTTCACCCATTTTTTCCGCAAGCTCGTCAAATGTTTTCGCTGAGGTCCATTCACTTTTGGGCTTCAGAATAATCATCATGTCACCTGCTTCCATGGGCATGGGATCAGTAGGAATTTCACCGCTTCCAATTTTGGTGACTATCTTTTCAATTTCCGGAAATTTCTGAAGCAGAAGATGTGTGGCTTTTTGAGAAGTTTCAATGGTTGTATTCAAATTACTTCCCGTGAGCACGCGTGTTTCAACAGCGAAGTCTCCTTCTTCCAATTTCGGAATGAATTCCCCTCCGAGTAATGTTGAAGTAAATACGGCGCAAATGAAAACGAATATGGTAAGTATAATGACCATTTTTGATCGCTTGAAAATTCGCTCGAGTGAATGCTGATAGTTGCGTTCAATGAAAATCATCATACGGTCAGACAGCGAAACTTTTTTCGTTTTCAGTTGCTTTGGCAACACCAACGAGGCCATCATTGGAACATAGGTCAATGAAAGAATGAAAGCACCAATGATTGCGAAAATTAAAGTTTGCGCCATAGGCTTGAACATTTTCCCTTCAATGCCCGATAGCGTTAGCAATGGCAAGTAAACGATTAGAATAATTAATTGTCCAAATACGGCAGAATTCAAAATACGACTTGAAGCACTATTCACTTCATCGTTCATCTCGTTTTGAGAATAGGCTTGTTGTTCTTTCCATTTTTTATGATGGGTAATCTGATGCATGATAGCTTCAATAATGATAACAGTTCCGTCCACAATCATTCCGAAATCTATAGCGCCCAAACTCATGAGGTTTCCGCTTACACCGAAGAGATTCATCATTCCTACTGCAAACAACATGGCCAATGGAATAACCGACGCCACGAGGAGTCCAGCTCGAAGCTGCCCAAGGAATAGAACTAAAACGAAAATGACAATGAGTGCTCCTTCGATAAGATTTGCTTCCACCGTATGAATGGCGTTGTTTACCATCTTGGTCCGATCTAAAAACGGCTCAACTACGATTCCTTCAGGAAGTGTTTTCTTTATTTCTTCCATTCGTGCTTTTACATCTTCAATCACAATAGATGAATTTGCACCTTTTAACATCATTACAACGGCGCCCACTGTTTCCCCTTGGTCGTTGTAGCACATGGCGCCGAAGCGGTTGGCTTTACCTTCTTTTACTGAGGCTACATCTCGCAAATAAATTGGAGTTTCGTTTTGATATCCAACAACAATCCATTCCAAATCATTAACCGATTGTGTTAATCCTTCTGTTCGAATGAACAATGCTTGAGGTCCTTTTTCAATGTAAGATCCCCCTGTGTTGCTGTTGTTTTGTTCTACGGCTTTTACAATGTTATCGAGTGTTATTCCTCGAGCCGCTAGCCATTGTGGTTGTACCGCGATTTCGTATTGCTTCAAATTCCCTCCAAAGCTTGAAACATCTGCTACGCCTGGTGTTCCGAGCAATTGTTTTCGGATGTACCAGTCCTGAATGGTTCGCAATTCACTGAGTGAATATTTGTTTTCATAGCCCGAAGCAGGTCGAACAGTGTATTGATAAATTTCACCGAGACCAGTGGTTACAGGCGCCATTTCAGGTTTGCCAATTCCCGCGGGAATGCTTCCTTGCACTTGTTGAAGTCGCTCTGCTATTTGCTGACGTGCCCAATACACATCTGTTTCTTCATCGAATACAATGGTAATTAGCGACAGTCCGAAGCGCGAAAACGAACGCAGTTCTTTCCTTCCTGGAATATTGCTAATGGCCTGTTCAATGGGAACAGTTATCACACGTTCAATGTCCGTGGCACCCAATGCTGGACTTACCGTAATAATTTGAACTTGGTTGTCGGTAATGTCAGGAACCGCATCAATGGGAAGTTGAGTAACTTCATACACTCCCCAGCCAATAAGGGCTAGCGTGAGTATGCCAATGATTAGTTTGTTTCCAACCGAGAATTGAATAATTCTTGAAAGCATAATAAAAAATTGAATAATGAATGAGCTTCACAGCGAAGCTTGAAATGAGAAAAGGGCACGAACGTGCGAAAGTAAAGGGCTACTGAGGAGGCTGGAACACGGCAATAGATGTGTTCGCAACATTTCCAATTGAAGAAGGAAATACGAATGATTTTACCTCAATAAATTCAACCGGTTCGGGTTGACGATTTTTGAAATCTATTGCCAATAAAATGGAAGATGTATGAATCTGAGACTTGAACGGTAGTTCGTCGTGCTCGCTATCGTTAGTGTCCGATTGCGCGTAATGCTCGTTTAGAAAAGTAAGGAATGAAATTTTCTCGTTTTTGCGCTCATGATCTTCGAAATGCTCGATGAGAAGCGGAATGCGGCATACTTCAGTAAGTAATCCACCAGCGAACAAGCTCAAGCTTGAAAGTTGAATAATGATTACGATGAGTAGGGTTTTCCGCATAAGGCAAATTTAGTTCGTATTCGAAACAATCGGACCAAGAGTGTAAAATATAACAATTATCAGTTTTCGATTTGAAGCAACTTAGGCAACTTAAAATAGATTGTCTCGTCTTTCAAGTACCTAACTAAAAAGATCATGAACTTAACTATTGCCTTGCAAGAGGTGTGGGCTAAGCAGCCGCACCTTATTCTAATCGCAGGATTTATTATCCTTGTTGGTTTCGTTTCAAAAATGAAACTCTTTGCGAAAGCCAATCAACCTATGGCAGCGGCGTTTGTTCCTATTTGGGACTTGATGGTTGTCATGAAAATTATTGGCCGACCCGTCAAACATGTGTGGTACTTCGCCATTCCTGTCTTGAATATTTTCTTCGGATTCAAGGTATTGGTTCAATTGGCGCAGTCTTTTGGAAAGCGCACCTATTCCGACGCGTTTTTGGTATGCCTATTCAACGTTTTTTATGTGTTGAATTTAGCGCTATCCTACGACGAAGAATATGTTGGTCCTGTATACCAAGACACTCTTGAAACGGTTGCTCCTGTGATGAAAGGAGTTGCCTAGTGAAGAAAAGAGTCAAGTGAAATTTTCACTTCTTGTGGAAGGGTAACCTTCAACAATGGTTCTTGTTCCATAGCGCGTTCAATAGCGAACACAGCTTCTTTGTTTCGTGCCCAACTTCTTCTTGCAATACCGTTGTTAACGTCCCAGTGCAACATGCTGCGTAACTTCTTATCGCATGCTTCACTTCCGTCTAACAGCATTCCGAATCCACCGTTAATCACTTCTCCCCATCCAACACCGCCTCCGTTGTGTAAGCTCACCCATGTGGCTCCGCGGAAAGCGTCGCCGACAAAGTTTTGCACCGCCATGTCTGCTGTGAATCGAGAACCGTCATAAATGTTGCTGGTTTCGCGGTAAGGCGAATCGGTTCCACTTACATCGTGGTGATCTCTTCCGAGAACTACTGGTCCAATTTTCCCTTCAGCAATAGCTTTGTTGAATGCCGCTGCGATTTCCATTCTTCCTTGAGCGTCGGCGTATAAAATTCTAGCTTGAGAACCCACAACCAATTTGTTGCTCTTCGCTTCGCGAATCCATTGAATGTTGTCGGCTAATTGCTGTTGAATTTCCAACGGTGCTGTTTCTTTCAACTTCAACATAACTTCTAACGCTATGTTGTCTGTGGCATCTAGGTCTTCCGCTTTTCCGCTTGCACAAACCCATCTGAATGGCCCGAAGCCGTAGTCGAAACAAAGGGGACCTAGAATATCTTGAACATAAGATGGATATTTAAACTCGCGCTCAAGTGTTGGAACATCGGCCATAACATTGGCTCCTGCACGCGAAGCTTCCAACAAAAATGCGTTTCCGTAATCGAAGAAATACATGCCGTTTTCGCTGTGTTTTTGCACAGCAGCAGCATGACGAATAAGTGACTCTTCAACTTTTTCTTTGAATGAACTTGGGTTATCCGCCATAAGCGAATTACTTTCTTCATAGGTCAATCCAACCGGATAATATCCACCCGCCCAAGGATTGTGAAGTGAAGTTTGGTCACTTCCAAGATCAATGTGAATGCCGCGTTCAGCGAATACTTCCCACACTTCAACAATATTTCCAATAAACGCAAAGCTGTGCGCTTTTCCTTTTTTAAGTTCTTCTTGAACACGCGTACAAAGGGTGTCAATGTTGTCGATAAGCTCATCTACCCATCCTTGCTCGAAACGTTTCGTAGCGGCTTTCGGATTTACCTCTGCCGTAATGGATACACATCCTGCGATATTCCCCGCTTTCGGCTGTGCGCCACTCATTCCGCCTAATCCAGCTGTTACAAACAACAAGCCTTCAGCAGCACGCTCATAAACAGTTTTATCTCCGCGCTTGTTGCGAAGCATACGCGCAGCGTTCATCACAGTAATGGTAGTTCCATGAACGATTCCCTGTGGACCAATGTACATGTACGATCCAGCAGTCATCTGTCCGTATTGCGTTACACCCAAGGCATTGAATTTTTCCCAATCGTCTGGCTTGCTGTAATTCGGAATCATCATTCCATTTGTAACGACAACACGCGGAGCAGAAGGGCTAGAAGGGAAGAGTCCCATCGGATGACCGCTGTACATCACCAAGGTTTGTTCTTCAGTCATCTCACTCAAATACTTCATCACCAAACGATACTGCGCCCAGTTTTGAAAGACTGCACCGTTTCCACCGTAAGTAATCAATTCATACGGATGTTGTGCAACACGCGGATCCAAATTATTTTGAATCATGAGCATGATGGAAGCCGCTTGCTGACATTTTGCTGGATATTCAGAAATTGGACGAGCATACATCTCGTATGTTGGACGATAGCGATGCATGTATATGCGTCCATATGCCTTCATCTCTTCGGCAAATTCTTTTGCCAATGTTTCATGCAATTCCGAAGGGAAATAGCGAAGGGCATTGCGTAAGGCTAAACCCTTTTCTTCGTTCGAAAGAATTTCTTTTCTCTTGGGAGCGCGGTTAATAGCGGCGTCCATAGGAGGAACAACAGGCAATGCTGTTGGAATTCCTTCTTGTATTTGGTCTTGAAATGTTGACATAGTTGGGTGTGCTAAAATTTAGCAGCGAGCGACAAATTTAAGCCGTTCATTTGTTTTTCGTTGAAGTTCTGAAAGGCAAAGGTGTAGTTGTTGGAGGTGATGTTTCTCCATTCGGCGCGAAGAAGCAAGTGCTTGTCAAGTAAATAATTTATGTTGAAACTATATCCCCATAAATCATTATTTACTCCAGCAATCACTAAGTTATTCTTGTCCTTAAACAACTCGCCGCGGCCGACTAATGATAATTTTTCATTCACTTTATAGGCCATTCCAATGAATCCTGTAACCCAATGTTTGTCGAATCCGTTTTTGCCTGTTTCCTGTATTCCGTAGTCTGCCTGACATTGGAGGGTCCAATTGTCTTTCAATTGAATTTGGGCATAAAAGTTTTGAAAGAATCTCGTTTGTGAGCTATCCAAAACAGGGACTTCACCGAAATAAGTCGAGTGGTTAAGTGTGATTTTCGAATTGGGTTTGAATTGAATTTGCGAACCAAAATCTGGACGAGATTGTTGTGCGCGAAGTGTCATGGTTTGCCATCCGTTTAACAGGAGAAGAGAAGCAAACCATTTGTTGTTTTTTGAACCATATTGAAGCGACAGTCCGCTTTCATAGTATGGCGAATTCTCAGCTGGGAGGCTTCGGCTAAGCGATAGATTCGAAAATCCAATGGCAGATTCTAAACCAATGTGTGAAGGAAATACACCAGCCTGCATCCAAAAGTTTTCATGCTGACTGAGCTTGTATGAAACATTTCCCACATAGAGCGCTCCGAATCCGATGGGTTCAGCCGAAGTAACTTTGTTCGCGTAGGTACCTTCGACCAATGAAAGCTGTGTTTTTACGCGTGCAGAACTGTACTTGAAGTCGAGAACTGCCGTATTGAGTGCAACGTGATTGGTTGAAGTGTGGCTATATAAAAAGCTCGGACGCTGGTGGTCTTGCCAAGTATGTTGGTCTTGCGAAAAATAAATTTCAGTGTATCCTGAAAAATGAATGCTGTCTTTTTGAATCTGAGAAAATGCGAATTGAGGAAAGAGTAGCCCGAGAATGATTAACGAACGCATACAATTGTTTTTTACAAAGATGCAAGGTTATTTCTTCGTTTTACCTGTTTTTTTATCATAACCATAGGGACAGTGCTTGCATCCACTGAGACAACAGTACCCTCTTTTCAAATGATATTCTTCAGTGAAAATAAAATAACCCTCTTCACTCAAGTAGTAGTCATCACCATGTACTTTTGAATTCTCTTCCTCTTTCATATGGCAAAAATGCAATTTACTGACTTGAACAAAATAATTAATTTTCAACCTCCCGTTTACGATAACTTATTTCTCGGAGAAAACAGGGAGTTGGTTGTCAAGCGTTTTGACGTCATGCATGCAACTATCAATGGGAACAAGTGGTTTAAGTTAATGTTCAATTTGGAGGAAATGAATCGAAGGGGGGCCAAACAACTGGTTACTTTCGGCGGTGCATACAGCAATCACATATTCGCAACAGCCGCAGCCGCAAAGGAATTGGGAATTCATGCCATAGGCATTATTCGAGGAGAAGAACCAAAGTCATACAGTCCAACTCTGTTGTTTGCGAAAGAATGCGGCATGGAGCTTTGTTTTATTTCAAGAGCCGATTACGAGGAAAGGAATAGTGAAGAGATGAAAGCGTGGGTATACGACAAATGGGAATCGGCTTTTTTAGTCCCAGAGGGTGGGGCGAATTATTTGGGAATGAACGGTGCAATGCAAATGGTGAATGACGAAGATTTTGAATTTGATCATTGGCTTGTAGCAGCGGGAACAGGAACCACGGCTGCCGGCCTTTTGGTGAAATCTAAACCCCATCAAAAGGTTTGGATATACAGCGCCTTGAAAGGAGAGCACTATATGCGAAACGAAATTCGCAATAAGCTCATTTATTTTTTTCATGATGAAACATCAGCCGATGAACTGCTTGAAAGAGCTGTAGTATTTAGCGAAGACTTTTTTGGTGGATATGGAAAGTTCAATTCTCAATTGATAGAATTTATTCAAGGAGTAAATCGAAATT
>JBJOPP010000050.1:0-9149 GCA_046050685.1 Bacteroidota bacterium | reverse complement strand
TAGAAATAATTGTAATAAGCCAACCGCTGATTGTTCCATTCAAAAAACATGACATTACTTCCCGAAGATCCCAAATCGCTGTCTTCCATGAATGAAACAGGAAGTTCTTCACTCAAAGCCTTAAACTCACGTCGTGCGTATGCTCGAAGATTCGCATCGGTTAAACTTGGCGCGGGTAATCTTGAAAGAAAACCATCGAACACATATCCAACTTTATCGTTGAATTTCACTTTCACCCAAGAACCACTAATGCCTTCCACATGCGTGGGGAAATTATTGTTCTTGGCCTCCAGGGTAATCACTTTCGCTGCGTACGGTACTGATTGGAGAACAGCCCCACCGGGCTTATCGCGCAACTTAATACCTGAAATAGTTAAGACGTTTAGCGTTTCATTTGCTTGATAGTTTTCAATAGCAAATGCAAGACTCGTCGATAGGAAAGCGATAGCCGCAAAGAAGTATTTCATTGTTCTAAATCTGAAGGCTAAAATAGAATGAAACTGCTGAATTATTTCCTTTTCGAATTCGTACGACTCACGTGCTTCTTCAAAATACGTTTTCCTTCCACCTTCACTTCATCTTTCTTTCTGAAGCTCCACACAATATCACTTGCACGCTTCCGTGTTTCTTCCACATCTACAATGGGCAACGGATAGTCCTTTCCTATGATACATCCGTACATCTCCTGCTCTATCACCGAAAGCTTGTGAGGCTCATGAACAAAGGCTTCTGGAATGTTTCGCAATTCAGGAATCCAGCGTTTAATGAACTCTCCATTCGCATCGTGCTTTTCTGAATTGGTAATGGGATTGTAAATACGAATGGTATTAATACCCGTAGTTCCGCTTTGCATTTGAATTTGCGGATAGTGAATACCTGGTTCGTAGTCGAGAAACATGCGCGCTAAAAAATGAAGCTCGCGCCAGTCTTGCCACAAGTTGAACACGAAAAAGGAAACCACCATCGCTCGCATGCGGAAGTTGATGTAGCCTGTTTCCTTCAAGCAGCGCATACACGCATCTACCAGCGGTACGCCCGTCATTCCTTCCTGCCAGGCCTTGATGTACACTTCATTCTTCGGCTTTTCTAAAACGTTGTACGCACGATTGATGTTCTCTATTTCATACCGACATTCTGTTTCAAATTTTTGAATGAAGTGACAATGCCAATGCAAGCGTGAAATGAAATTCGAAAGCGCTCGCTTGTTCGTTGATGTCTGATAATGTTGAACGGTATACTGATAAACCGCGCGCATGCTTATGTTTCCGTAGGCCAAATATGGCGAAAGACGACTGCACCCTTTTCGACTGAGTGAAGGACTACTGATGTGTTTGCTGTAATTGACACTTCGTTCCGCAATGAAATTCTTCAGGTACTTCCATGCCCACGATTCTCCGCCGGGTTGAAAATTCGGATTGCGTTCGGTGATTTCGATTGGAAGGGAATTTCGATTGGAATGAAAATGAATTTCCGAATTGAAATTAAAAACGCGAAGAGATTCTAACTGAACATTGAAGGTCGGCGTTCGCATGGTATCCTCCCACATCTTCGGCCATTGCGGACGAGACTTCAATCTTCTCACGACGCCGTTGGTTTGAAATTCATTCCATTGAATATTTTTAGATTGAAGGAATTCCGAAATGTTAATGTCTCGTTCGTACGTCAATAGGTTTCCCGATTCTTGCGAAGAAAAAACAGTCTGTATGTTGAAGTTCAAAGTCAGTTCCTCGAACACACGCATGGCTTCGTCGTGAAAGATTTCAATGTGTTTATTGAAAGGCTTCAGTCGGTGATTCATATCTTGAAGCGACTCATACACGAATCGCCAATGACGCACATCTGAATCGTGGTGATTCATCACCGAAGGCTCGAAGATGTATAAAAGTACAAATGGCAGTTCAGCTCCTTGCGCATGAAAAAGAGGCTCGTGATCCACAAACCTCAAATCGCGTTTCAACCAAACTATATTTATCTCTTGCACAGTTGTTCAATCTTTCTAACTGAACAACTATTGAAAGTAAAAGTTCGCTCACATTTATTTAAAATGATTAGTGCTCAATTAAGACCTTGGGCTCGCCCTCGACTACTACTTAAACAACTGAATACCAATACCATTTTTGTTGAAATCTTAATTCGCATTTGGCGTTTCAGAATTGTATTTTTGATTGGCTTGTTCGAGCAACAAATTCAATTCTAAATACACAAATACCCTTTTCAAAATGAATGGAAATCAAATAGAAATTTATCAAAACAAGGAAGGCGTAATTCTAAATGTCCAACTTTCAAATGAAACAGTTTGGTTAAATCAAGAACAATTAACACTGCTATTCGAGAGAGACCAATCTGTAATTTCGAGACATTTGGCAAATGTCTTCAAGGAAGGAGAGTTGGACAAAAAAAGTAATATGCAAAAAATGCATATTGCAAATTCGGACAAACCAGTTTGGTTTTATAACCTAGATGTTATTATATCAGTTGGATACAGAGTAAAATCTATACGAGGAACACAATTCCGCCAATGGGCAACGCAACGACTAAAAGATTATCTCATCGAAGGTGTTGCTATAAATGAAAAAAGATTAGAGCAAAAGAACAAGGAAATACAAGTGCTACACGATGGCATTCGCATTCTGAGCAGAGCCATTGAAGAAAAAGCAACTGCAGAAGATTATGCTTGGTTGAATCAGTTTAGTATTGGTCTTCAGTTATTAGACGACTATGACCATGAAGCACTCGATGCTAAGGGAATTCATTCAAAAAACGCGAGCTATCAATAGCAAGTCTTACTCTGTTTGTTGCTTCAAGCAAAGCCGAAGAAATGGAGACTGTCCGAAAATTATTGATTAGCGTTCTGAACAGAAATCTCTAGTGCTCGTGTGTTAACTATTTACAGCTTGAACATCGACCTCCCTTGCAACGCCTGCACCAACGTAAACACCGCCAAAGCGAAATAAAGCAACGCAAGAACAATCGTTGCTTTGGTGTTTTTCAATAAATAAAAAGATACAATTGGAATCACTTGCAAGGCGTGCATTCCAATAAAATGAGCAATACGCGGATCGCCGAATTTCGTGCTCCAATTCAACAAGGGAATTCCAGCTTCACCGTCTGGACCGCCGATGGTATGCGTTAAGCGCGAGCCCATGACGAAACCTTCGAACGAGAAGATCACGAAAATGAATATGCCTAATCGAATCGCCCACAAATAATAATTTGGCAATTCAGGGAAGTCGTTCACGAAAAACAGGTAACCAACATAGGCGGTGTAAATCGTCACAAGCGTTGCAGCCATTGCCATGCATCCGTATAGAAAACTATAAAACGAAGAGGTCTGATTGTAGTGCGACAACTGTCCCCTTCCTGCTTGAATGGCAATGTACACGATCTCGAATCCGAGCAACAAAATAATGGCCCAATTGAATCGCGTAATGTTGAAATCGGGCAAATACGAGCAATACCAAATCATTGCCCATGCAAAAAGGAATGTCGAGAAAGCAAATTTGAAAGGCTTGTACCACGCGCTAACGTTGTACACTTGAGTGGTTGAAATCTTAGTTAGCGCGAGGAAGAGAATTGAAAATCCCAAACAAAGTAGACCGAAGTGATACAGCGTTTCGTTTTTTTCTTTGAGTGCGAGAATGAAATTCATTTTGACTTGTATACGCTATTTCAAAATTTTAAAAACTGGTAACTCGAAGCACCTTCAATTGTCTCCAAACGCAAAAAGTAAACACCGCTTTCCAACGTGTTAACGTCTATCGAATTATTTTCTGTAAAGTTCACAGCGCATTGTTTTCCTTCAACAGAAAAAACGCGACAATTCGAATTTGTTAGGCTTTGTGTTAATCCTTGAACAACCAACTTATCTTTTGTTGGATTGGGGAAAATTGAAATTGATTCTGCGGTTGCATCATGCACAGTGTTGGCTTGTATTCTTCCGTTAATGTCGTATTGAAGGAAGAACTGCCAAATTTTTTTTGAAGCAATGAAGTCGTTGTTTGTAACGCCGATTGTAAAGATTGAACCTGGCCATGTATGTCCACCATCGATAATCTTGTAATGCTCAACATCAACGCTGCTCGCACCGCCATCGTAGAAGTAATGAACGGCAGAACATCCGTCGGTTAGATTGGTATTTGGAACATCAGTGATTACTGGAGTTGCATTGCAATTGTTGAAGTTCACCCAATACGATAAGACGTTTGGAATGGCTTCCATAAATGTTTGTCCGTCATAAGGAACGGTGGTATCCGCTGTCCCATGAATTTCCATAACTGGAGTTGGATGTGTAGCATTGCACGTTTGATCTTGCCCCACATTCATGGAACCTGTTACCGAAGCAATGGCTGCAATGCGATCACTGAGTGAGCAAGCAAGGGTGTAACTCATGAATCCGCCGTTTGACATGCCGGTGCTGTACACGCGATTTAAATTCACAGAATATGTTGCTGCAATCTCGTCGATTAATGCGCTGGTGAAACCAATATCGTCCACTGTTCCACCCCATCCTGAATTCCAATATGTCGTGCCAGTTCCGTCGAGTGTTCCATTTGGAACTACAAGCAAAAACCCTGCTGTGTCGGCTATTGCACGAAAATCGCCGTAATACAATTGTTCAAAAGCAGAGCTTGTATAACCGTGAAAATTCAATACCATCGGTGCAGGTGTTCCTGGTGTATAACTTGCGGGAACATAGATGGTATAACTACGTGTTAATCCATCGTGCAGCATGGTTTCGTTAATGGTCTGCTGTCCGAGTGATACAAACGGCAGTAAAAGGAAAAGGACTAAATATCTCATGTCTAAATGTAATGAGAAATTGATTAGCCGTTGTTAAACAGGAAGTTCTATACCCTGACGAATTAAAAAACACACTAAAATGTGGATTCTCTTGCTTTCTCCGCTCAAATTCACAAAATCAACCCAAATACCACATTAAAATGTGTTTATCTTGTTTGTTTCAATTGAAATTCATACTTTTGACCTTCAAATCACATTATAATGTTAGTGTCAAACCTCGGTGAAGCCATAAAAATCAGGCGTAAGGAATTGGGAATAACCCAACCTCATCTCGCTGATTTAGCTCAAATAAGCATAAATACATTGTACAAATTGGAAAACGGAATGGGAAATCCTTCTATTGACGTACTGAATAAATTGGCCGACGTACTAGGAATGGAGTTGACCTTTCAAGTAAAAAAGAAACCTTAATTGAATGCGTACATTACAAATATACCGATCAGGAATTTTGGCTGGATTGCTCATTGAAGAAAATCGCAAACACTATGTTTTCAGATATGAAGATCAATATTTTTTAGATGAAAACAAACCTGCTGTCAGCCTAACCCTGCCCAAATCACAAAAGGAATACACCAGTGAATACTTGTTTCCCTTTTTCTTCAACATGCTCAGTGAGGGCGTGAATAGAAAACTGCAAAGCTTACAGTTGAGGATAGACGAGAACGACAATTTCGGCCTGCTCGCAGCTACGGCTCAATACGATACCATTGGTGCTGTTACCGTAAAACCAATTGCTACAAAATGAACATTCACGAACTAAAATATTGTCCAGGAACTTTATCAGAAGATTTTTCTTCCTACAGTCCTGGATGTCTTCGCAATCTATTCAATGGAAAAAAAGTAAGTCATGTTTTGCCTTACGATCAGCCGCAGCAAAACGAAGATGTTGCTGAACAGTTTATGGAAAACCGTAAGCGCATTTCAATCTCGGGCGTACAAGAAAAATTGAGTTTTGTGTTAGAGAAGAATGTGCTGCGTTTAACGCATGAAGGAGAACAGGGGACTTATATCTTGAAGCCCATTCCTCGAGATTTAAAAAAGGTCGATCAGGTTCCGGCTAATGAACATCTGACAATGCAAATTGCAAAGCAAGTGTTTGGAATTAATACAGCTGAAAACGCAATGATCTTTTTTAAGAACGGTACTCCTGCTTACATTACCAAACGTTTTGATGTAAAAGACGACGGCAGTAAATGGGGGAAGGAAGATTTCGCAACATTGGCGGGAAGAACGAATGACAATGCTGGGCCTAATTTCAAATATGAATTTAGTTATGAGGAAGCTGGGCTGCTTATTCAAAAACACGTTTCCGCTTGGCGTGTTGAAATTGAGAAATATTTCTCCGTTGTGTTATTCAACTTTTTGTTTTCGAATGGCGATGCGCACTTGAAAAACTTCTCGTTGCTTGAATCCTCGAAGGGCGATTATCTCTTAAGTCCGATATACGATTTACTGAACACTAAAATGCATGTCGACGATTCTGACTTTGCACTCGACCATGGGCTATTTGCTGACAATTTCAAAAGCGAAGAATACAAAAAGAACAACCACCCCTGCAAAAGTGATTTCTTTGAGTTTGGACGACGCATAGGTGTTTTAGAAAATCGTGTTGAAAAAATAATACTGCCTTATTTGGAGAAGCATCAATTAATTGAAACACTGATCGGTCGCTCCTTTCTATCTGAGGCAAACAAGAGAGGATATTTGATGATGTACCAGAAGAAGAGAAATTATTTGATTCGGTAGGGATTCTTTTCTATTAATATTTGATTCAACATTTTGAAAATATGACACCTAAACAAATCGAACGCATTCAGAATAAGATTGTAAAAATAAAGCGGGCACTTGCAGCAGACAAAAGGCGCTGGGGAGGTTATTACGACGACAGCAGAGGATTAAGATACTTGGCTCCTGAGTTATACATCAAGATAAAAGACTACAAGGGTGCAATGAGATATTTCAATTGGTTTAACAAAGCCTTCGATGATGACATGGGCTTTCCGTTCTTTTTATTCGAATGGTCCATCACTCTCTTCAAAAATGGCAAACTCAAAGAGGCGGAGAAGAAAATGTTCCAGGCCATTTTTATAAGTGATACCTTAATAGATAAATTCCTTGAACAAGATTATTTTTCATTGAACACAAATGAAAATAGTTCATTGGAAATTGTAACACTCTTGAATGATCAAATTTATAATTTAAGTGATGTTGAATTCAAGGACTTTTCCGAGTGGCTTTCTAATTTTACAGCCGGCGATTTCTTTCGTCGAAATTTATCAGAATTCCTTGTCATTGCACGAAAACTAAAAACCGAACCAGTCGGCGAAGTCCGTTCTGAATTAGTAGAAATGCGCTCTGTTTTTTTTGAATGATTACAATTGAGTATCATTTCAACATTCATTTGAAATTCGGAAAATGAAAAAAATCGTTTTAAAACTTAAATGCAGAACTCATAAGTGTCATTTCAGCTTTTGAAATCCCTATTTTTGAAGCCTCGGCTTTCCAATTTTTCACCACGGCCTTAATCTCTGAAAGTATAGCAACCATCTCGGTTTCATTTAGTTGGAAGTACTCGCCAACGCGTAAACCAGAAAATCTATTTTACTTGTTGCCATTTTATTTACCTCTTAAAAGTTCCAAATCCTGAATGTTTCTTCCTTGTTTATCATCAGAAGCCAATTTCAAAAAATCATCCTGCAAACCAAAAACGCGCAGCACATTAAAATAAGCACCCATTGAAACGCGCGGATTACCCTTTTCGATTTGATAAAGTGTTGTTCTATCTATTCCTGCGCGTTCTGAAACTTCAATGGTCGTTAGCTTCCTTCTTTTGCGAGCCAATTTAATATTCTCTCCCAAAACACCCAATGTTTTAAGATGCTTTGGAAAAAGAGTTTGCTTCTTCGAATTCATAAAAACGTTGATTAATATCTACAAATATAATTCAGATGTTGATAATAAACAACAAGATTAGACGACTCATAAAATTCCGTTGTTGTTGACACTCTCTGTTAGAAGAAAAAAAAAATACTATTTCCCGTTGCACAAGGCAAATAAATTGCTGATTCACCAATTATATAATACTTAAAGAAAAAATGACTTTTTCGAGAATCTAAGAAGGTGAAAAATCACATTGAAATAATCTACTCCTTGATTAATTCCTTCGGCATTATCACTTTTAATGGTTTGGAAATTATCAATCCAACGGCACACTCGGCAACTCATTCGAAATCTGAACCTCGGCTGTCGCAGAAGATGCAGCTGAAGCATCCGCTTTCACTTTTTCTTTCTTCTTTGCTGATTTTATAATTTTCTTTTTAGCCTCGTCTGACTCCTCACCCTCCGTGATTTCTCTTTTGATTACACCAGTTTGAAGGACTTTAACGATTTCATCATTGGTCACTTTCAAATCTGGATAGATGCCTTTCAACTCTTTCTTAATTGAATTCAATACAGATTCAGTGTACAACAAGTTACCAATCATGAATTTGTTCGTGGCTTGTTTCTGCACGTAGATATTTTCAAGAGAGTTCTTCTGTATTCCCTCTTTGCATAATGTGTATAGTAGTTCCAAATCGTCAGCAGACTTCGCTTTGATGTTTAAAAACTCAAATTGAAACACTGGGATGTGTTGAATAGGTTTGGTAAAGAGAATTTTATAAACTCTCCAAGTAACACCATTGGTAAGAATAACCCAATCAATTCCTTTGTTCGCACCATAGTCAACCGCTTGCTTAACGTGTGGATCTTTCAACTCAATACCAATTGCCTTCGCTTCAACAATGATGGCAATGTTTCCATTTATCTTTAACGCTAAATCGCAAAAAGTTCCACGAATAGAATGTTCGGTTGTAATGTCTGTGTATTTATCGAAACCAAGAATCTCGCTAAAAATACCAGTCAACAAAACAACTGTATCAGATTCATTCGCATCTCTGATTTTAGCTGATTCAACAATTGGTTGAAATCTCTTCAAGCCTTCTACTATTCTACTTTGAATTTTTGCTGGTATTGCCATATTGATAATTGTTTACATGTCAAATTTAAGGAAAGTTTTACGTTGGCTTCCAAATGAAAATACAAAGAGACGCATTCTCTCAATTATTTTCTATTATCAGTACTTTCAAATTATTAAATTTGATTTCAATACTATTAATCGAAATGAAAAAACATATTTTAATACTTATACTTGGAG
Organism: Bacteroidota bacterium; assembly: GCA_046050685.1. Lineage (GTDB taxonomy): Bacteria > Bacteroidota > Bacteroidia > Flavobacteriales_D > Sanyastnellaceae > CAIZGX01. Next base: position 154 of record JBJOPP010000050.1, on the reverse strand, counting down.
GCGTTTCAATTTTAGGCTGTCAAAACAGCAATAATGAACAAACTTCAAGCAATTCAAATTCTTCTTCAGAACTTCAGAAAGACACAACATCCATTTCAACAGAAAATAGCACAACTAACTTCCAAATAAAAATAACTCCTGAACAAGAGGTCTT
>JBJOPP010000049.1:0-14890 GCA_046050685.1 Bacteroidota bacterium | reverse complement strand
AAGACAACAATTCTTAATCGCCCTTCAAGCCGCCATTGGCGCGAAGATTATTGCTCGCGAAACCATTAACGCTTTGCGTAAAGACGTAACTGCAAAATGTTACGGTGGTGACATCTCGCGTAAGCGCAAACTTCTTGAAAAGCAGAAAGAAGGTAAGAAGCGCATGCGTCAAGTTGGATCTGTAGAAGTTCCACAGGCAGCGTTCTTGGCGGTGCTTAAGCTCAATAGTTAACCACTTCGTGGATGACGCTGCGCGATGACCGTTCCGGATGACCACTTCGTGGATGACACTGCGTGATGACCGTTCCCGATGACGCTCCGCGAAGCGGTCATCGGACAAAGTCCGTCATCACTCGAAGAGTGTCATCACAACTTGTTGTGTCATCCTTCGGATGAAGGTCATCACAACATGTGTTGTGTCATCCAGCTTCGCTGGTAATTACATCGTCCAATCTTCCAAAAACTTTGTTGTGAAATTTCCTGAACGGAACTTCTCGTCTTTCATTAGTTTTTGGTGGAAAGGAATCGTTGTTTTAACGCCTTCAATGATATACTCGTCTAAAGCGCGTTGCATTTTAGCAATGGCTTCTTCGCGTGTTTGAGCAACAGTAATCAACTTCGAAATCATTGAATCGTAGAACGGAGGAATCACGTATCCCGCATAGGCGTGAGCATCTATACGAACACCGTGTCCGCCCGGACAATGATAGTCAGTAATTCTTCCTGGAGAAGGAATGAAGTTCTTGTATGGATCTTCAGCGTTGATACGACACTGAATCGCGTGCATGGTTGGATAGTAATTTCTTCCTGAAATAGGCTCACCGGCAGCAAGTTTAATTTGCTCCTTCACCAAATCGTAATCGATTACTTCTTCGGTAATGGTGTGCTCTACTTGAATACGTGTATTCATTTCCATGAAGTAGAAATTACGGTCTTTGTCGACCAAAAATTCCACTGTACCTACACCCTCATAACCAACAGCAAGCGCAGCCTTAATAGCAGCCTCACCCATGCGCTCGCGCAACTCAGGTGTCATGTATGGTGAAGGAGTTTCTTCAACTAATTTCTGATGTCTTCTTTGAATAGAACAATCGCGTTCTGAAAGGTGACAAGCTTTTCCGTATTGGTCGCCTGCGATTTGAATTTCGATGTGACGAGGTTCAACTACGAATTTTTCCATGTAGATACCGTCGTTTCCGAAGGCAGCACCGGCTTCGCGCTTAACCATTTCCCATGCGCTTTCCATTTCATCTTCACTGTTTACCACGCGCATACCTTTTCCACCACCACCTGCGGTAGCTTTCAAGATAACTGGATAAACAATTCCAACAGCCAATTCTTTCGCGTGCTCAAGACTTTCAATAAGTCCATCACTACCCGGAATTGTAGGAACACCAGCGTTTTTCATGGTTTGCTTCGCTGAAGACTTATCGCCCATAGAGTCGATCATTTCCGGAGAAGCACCTATGAATTTGATTCCGTTTTCTTTACACACTTTCGAGAAAGTAGCGTTTTCAGAAAGGAAACCATAGCCTGGGTGAATAGCATCTGCATTGGTAATCTCTGCAGCAGCAATAATATTTGAAATCTTCAAATAAGAATCTTTGCTTGAAGGCGGCCCAATACATACGGCTTCATCAGCGAAGCGTACATGAAGGCTGTCGCGGTCTGCAGTTGAATAAACCGCAACCGTTTTAATGCCCATTTCTTTGCACGTGCGAATAACACGCAGCGCAATTTCGCCACGATTGGCAATCAATATTTTGTTAAACATGTAAGTAGTGTTTAAGTGCGATTAAGCGGGTTCAACCAAAAATAAAGGTTGGTCAAATTCAATTGGAGACATGTCGTTCACCAAAATTTTCACGATTCTACCTGAAACTTCAGATTCGATTTCGTTGAATAATTTCATGGCTTCAACAATACATACTTTATCTCCAACTTTAATTTCAGAACCTACCTCAACGAATGCAGGCTTGTCTGGAGCAGAAGAGCGGTAGAAAGTACCAATCATTGGGCTCTTAATCTCAATAAGATTTGAAGCAACCGGAGCAGCAGCAGGAGCCTCAGCAGCAACAGGTGCAGGCGCAGCAGCAGGCATAGCAACAGGAGCAGGTGCAGCCATCATTGGTGCAGCAGCAACTTGAACGAATTCTTGTTTTCCTTTTCCTGGGGTCTTAATGGTGATTTTGAAATCTTTTTGTTCGATTTCCACTTCACTTACGCCACTTTTTGCAACGAACTTGATTAAATCTTGAATCTGAGTAATATTCATCGTTTTTTGAATTTTTCGTTAGAATTGAGGGCAAATATAGGCGAATTCGACAAAAAAACGAGTTTTTTTGATGACCCTACGGGATGACGCTTCGCGATGACCCTACGTGATGACCACTTCGTGGATGACGCTTTGGGATGGCGCTCCGCGAAGCAGTCATCGAACTTGTTCGTCATCACCTTCGGTGTCATCCTTCGAAGAAGGTCATCACAACGTGTTGTGTCATCCGCTTTGCGGTCATCGGCTAAGCCGTCATCACACAAAGTGTGTAAAGTGTATAAAAATCTTGTTTTTCCCAAAAACCGACGTATCTTTGCCGTCCTTTTGAAAACCAACCCATGCAAGATCCACTTTATATCCTGAATTTTTCAGGTTGGAAAATAGGAGTGCACGAGTTGAGTTTCGAACTGGACAAAACGTTCTTTGCAGACTTTCCTGACAGTGAAATTCAAGATTCAAAACTAAATGTCACAGGTACATTAGACAAAAAACAAAACATGCTTATCCTAGATTTGCAAGTTGAAGGAGAAGTCTTATTGCCTTGCGACAGATGTGCTGAAGATGCTTGGATACACGTTGAAAACGTTGATCATCTTTTGGTCAAATTTGGAGATCAGACAAACACCGACGAAGATGATGTTTGGACGCTCGGACCAAGTGAACACCAATTAGACATTAAACGACGTGTGTATGAAATGGCATTGCTCGCTCTTCCTCCGAGAAGAGTGCACAACAACGAAGCCGACTGTAACCCAGTTGTCTTAGGTGCTTTGAATACATACCGAGTTGAAGAAAACGCAGACAGCATCTGGAAAGACCTCAAAGATTTTGAAACAGATGAATTTGATCCTTCCGACGAGGAAGAATAACTTTTTAAATAAGAACCCATGGCACATCCCAAACACAGGATTTCCCAAACGCGTCAAGCGAAGCGTAGAACGCACTACAAATTAGAAGCACCTAATGTTTCTACTTGTCCTACTACTGGTCAACCACACCTTTTCCACCACGCACACTGGTATGAAGGAAAGTTGTACTACAAAGGAAAAGTTCTCGCTGAGAAAGAAGCCTAACGTTCGTCAGCGAACGTAGAACTTCGTAGAACGATCCGTAGAACTTAATAGAACCTTCGGTAGAGTGGTTGTTTAAAGCAATTATTCTACTCGGAGGTTTTTGTGTTTAATCAAAAATCTTATCGAAGATATCTTGCGAAGCATCTTTCGTAGAATCTTACGGAGTATCTTGCCATAGCATTTGGCATCTTTCGAAGAATCTTTCGAAGAATCTTGCCTTTGCATGTGTTATCTTCGCATCTTCAATTTACAACCACATGAGAGCAGCCATTACCGCAATAGGCGGTTACCTTCCACCAGACCTTCTGACAAACGCAGATTTAGAGAAAATGGTAGATACCAACGATGAGTGGATTCGCTCGCGCACAGGTATTTCAGAGCGTCACATCTTGAAAGGTGAAGGACTTGGAACTAGCGATATGGCTGTTGAAGCGGTGAAAGTACTTTGCGAAAAACGCGGTATTTCACCCATGGATATTGATCTTTTAATTTGTGCAACAGTTACTCCAGACCACGTTTTCCCGGCAACGGCAAATATTATTTGCGATAAGCTTGGTGCGAAAAACGCATGGGGTTATGACTTGGGTGCTGCGTGTTCAGGATTTCTTTTCGCAGTAGCAACAGGTTCACAATTCATTGAAACCGGAAAATGTAAAAAGGTTGTTGTTGTAGGTGCAGACAAGATGTCTAGCATCGTTGATTACACCGATCGTACAACGTGTGTTCTTTTCGGTGACGGTGCTGGAGCTGTGCTTCTTGAACCAACGGAAGAAGACAACGGTATCATGGATAGCATCTTGAAGACTGACGGAAACGGAAGACATTACTTATATCAAAAAGCGGGTGGATCTGTTTATCCTCCAACAGCTGAAACCGTTGCAAACCGCGAACATTTTGTGTTTCAAGACGGACAACCGGTATTCAAAGCAGCTGTTGTAGGTATGGCCGATGTGTCCGCTGAAATTATGGAAAAGAACAACCTGAAGTCTGAAGACGTTGCATGGTTAGTTCCTCACCAAGCGAACTTAAGAATTATCGACGCTACTGCACGCCGCATGGGAGTAGGCAGCGAGAAGGTAATGATAAACATTCACAAATACGGTAACACTACAAGTGCTACCATTCCATTGTGTTTGTGCGATTGGGAATCTCAATTGAAAAAAGGAGATAACCTCGTACTTGCCGCATTCGGCGGTGGATTCACATGGGGAGCGATCTATGTGAAGTGGACCTACTAACCGCGAAGCGGATGACACAACAAGTTGTGATGACCACTTCGTGGATGACCACAAAGTGGATACAACAAATGAGAATAATATAATTTTGAATTTATAATAGATAAAAATGGCAGCAACTACCGCAGACATTCACAATGGAATGTGTTTCAGAATGGATTCACACATCTGGAAAATTATCGAATTCTTACACGTTAAACCAGGAAAGGGTCCGGCATTCGTAAGAACGAAAATCAAGAATTTGAACAACGGAAAAATCGTTGACCATACGTTCAACTCTGGAGTGAAGATGGATGTGGTTCGGATCGAAACACGCGAGTATCAGTTCTTGTTTCAAGACGATCAATACAACTTCATGAATTCGGAAGACTTCGAGCAAATCACGATTCCAGAGGTAATGATTAACGCACCGAAATTCTTGAAAGAAGGAATGGTGTGTATCGTAATGTTCAATGCGGAAGACGAAGCACCTATGTCTTGCGACCTTCCAACGTTGGTTGAATATGAAATTACGTACACCGAGCCAGGTTTGCGCGGAGATACAGCAACGAACGCAATGAAGCCAGCAACCATTGATGTGGGTGTTGAAGTGCGTGTTCCTTTATTTATTGAAGTGGGCGACAAGATTCGCATCGACACATCAACCGGACATTATCACGATCGCGTTAAGAAATAAGCATGTATCAATTAGACCAACACACCTTCGCGAACAAAGCGGTGCTTGTGCGCGTAGATTTTAATGTTCCTTTGAATGAACAATTCGAAGTAACCGATAACACGCGTATTCGCGCAGCAGCGAAGACCATTCTGAAGTTATCTACAGATGGGGCGAAGGTGATTTTGATGTCTCATTTGGGAAGACCGAAGGGTGGACCTGAAGATAAATTTTCGTTGAAGCACATTCAACAAGAAGTATCGAATGTGTTGGGCAAACCCGTTGCATTCGCTGGAAATTGTGTGGGTGAAGAAGCGAAGCACGCTGTGGAAAAGATGAAGAGCGGAGATATTCTTTTGTTAGAGAATCTTCGTTTTTACAAAGAAGAAGAAGGAGGAGATGAATTCTTTGCAGGTCAGTTGGCAGAGTTGGGCGATGTATATGTGAACGATGCCTTCGGCACGGCGCACAGAGCGCATGCTTCAACCGCTGTTATTGCGAAGTTCTTTCCAACCGATAAATATTTCGGTTATTTAATGGAAGACGAGGTGAAGAGTATTGACCGTGTGTTGAACGGCAATGCCTCTCCGGTTACTGCTATCATTGGCGGAAGCAAAGTCAGCAGCAAGATTGCGATTTTAGAAAATTTAATGAATGCCGTTGACAACATCATCATTGGTGGAGGCATGGCGTTTACGTTTATCAAGGCCCAGCAGGGCAAGGTGGGCAGTTCATTGGTGGAAGACGACAAGTTAGCCTTGGCGTTGGAGTTGATGGAAATGGCTCGCAACAAGAATGTGAATTTGTATTTGCCAACCGACGCGATTATTGCAGACGCCTTTGCAGCCGATGCGAATCACAAGGAATGCAGCATTGCGAATATCCCTGCGGGATGGATGGGCTTAGACATTGGAGTGAAATCGCGTGAGCATTTCTCAACCATTATTGCTCAGTCTAAAACAGTTTTGTGGAACGGCCCAATGGGTGTCTTCGAGATGGAAGCCTTTGCAGCTGGCACTATTGCCGTAGCAAACGCTTTGGTTGAAGCCACCAAGAATGGATCATTCACTTTAGTTGGCGGCGGCGATTCTGTAGCCGCTATTAATCAGTTTGGTTTAGCCAACGACGTCTCTTACGTCAGCACCGGCGGCGGTGCTATGCTGGAATCTCTTGAAGGCATTGAGTTGCCGGGGGTGAAGGCGATTACGAAGTAATTTCTACACATTTCATGTGATGACATCGCGTAGCGATGATGACACTTGAAGAGTGTCATCTAGCTCTGCTGGTTATCACAACGTGTTGTGTCATCCGCATTGCGGTTGAATAAACAGCATATAACTTGCCTATAAAAGTTAGTGCAAATTCCAAAAGGGTATTGGATTTTTGTTCAATGAAAAATCCAAATAACAGTTCGGTTATTTTCCGAACAATGTATTATCTTTGCATTGTATTCTTATGTTGGTAATTGGAAGAAAAATTCTTCTGAAGCTTCAAAAAAAGAATATTGGAAATAGAAGACTTTGCAACGAAATTGATCATTTGCTTTCAGATTTAGAGGCGTATTCGCCGGAAAGCGGAAATATCTTCAATTTCAGGAAAGATGCTGACTTAGTGCATGCAGATGGTTTTTATTTTTTCGATATTCATGTTCATCGAACGCTTGTTTTGGTGGAATTGGAAGAGGATGGAGTGGCAACAATAATTTGGGCGGGAACACATTTGGAATACGAAAGCATTTTCAGAAATAATAAATCAACCGTTGAAAAGTGGTTGCGAAAAAACAAATACATACGGTAATGGTAGAGGCATTTAACGTGGAAAAACTTCTCAAAAAGGGATCAATTTCCAGTGAGTTAGAATATGAGCGCGCATTGGAAGCCAGTAAGTCGTTACGTCTTCTAGGCAAGGACAACTCGAAGTATGTCTTAATCAGAAAGAAGGTCCTTGGCATCATTGAAGATTTCGAAAGGCGGGAATGGAAAAATATTAAGAATGTAACTGAATTGAAAATAAAGGAGAGCGATGATGCAGAGGCATACCTGGCGCAGGAGCGCGCGTTTATAATTCAAAGACAAAAAAAAATTAAGCAGAGACTGAAGGCAATGAATATGACTCAGGGTGATTTAACCACCATTTTGGGACATAAAAGCAAAACGTACATATCTGAATTAATGAATGGCCTCAGCCCATTCACGCTGCACGATTTGGTAATTCTGCATCATTTTTTATCCATTGAAATGAAAGACTTAGTTCCAACGTATTTGAATCTTCAAGACCGGGAACGTCTCAAGAAGGTTTCCATTGAATTGAAAATGTGAAGTAGAGCTGTGATTCTTTGAAAGCTTTTTCAAAAGGTCCGTTGGAAGGTCTGACGAAGGTCCTGTAGAAGGTCCTACGGAAGGTTTTTCAAAAGGTCGCTACACGAAGTGTCCTTGCGAAGCACCTTGCATCGCACCTTTTTAAAGACCTTGTGAAACACCTTGCTTGGATCTTACGAAGTATCTCGAAATCACATTCTTCACATAAACTTAATTTAGCACCGTCTTGAATTGAAGTAGATTTGCGGACCTAATTAAATTCTGTCCTCATGAAAAATCAATTCCCTGTGAAGTTTTTTCGATTTCTTTTACTACCCCTATTTGTTTTTGTTTTGAATGTGGGGTGGTGACAGGGTAGTGAAACTTTTTCCAATCTTCCAACAACGTCTTCTGCTAGTTATTTGGCTAGGAGTTGGACAGGAGATAACGGTGGAACCTGGACAGCGTCATTAGCGAGAACGGATCAAACCATCACAACAAAGGCAATAGCTTGGACTGCAAATGGCGCAAACGTTTTATCACCTTCTTATTCGGGTGGAATGGGAACGTTAACCTTTAAATATGTTAGGGCTTTTACAGGAACGGGTGCGCGAAGCATTGAGGTATATGTAAATAGTGTTAAAATTGGTTCAACGATAACTGTAAGTGGAACTTCAGATGTTGTTGTTACTTATAGCAGCGCAATTAATGTTTCAGGAAATGTTGTTTTGGAGATTAGAAATACCGGAAGTAATCAGGTTAAAGTTGACGATATATCTTGGACCGCTTATTCCGCTCCAACCCCAACCATCACATCCTCCGGCTCCTTATCCGCGGTTAACACAACTTACGGAACAGCATCGGCATCGCCTGCAACATTCAACGTTTTAGGTGCGAACATGTCTGCAGGGATTTTAGTTACGCCGCCTGCAGGATATGAAGTTTGTTTAACTTCGAACGGAACTTACACTTCGACTGTAACTGTCGGAACAAGCGGAACAATTGTTTCTACACCAGTTTATGTGCGACTAAAATCAAATGCTTCTGTAGCAGGTTCTCCTTATTCAGGTAATATAGCTTTAACTAGTTCGGGAGCTACCGCTGTAAACGTCGCAACTGTTTCAAGCACCGTCTCCGCAAAAGCATTAACAATAGCCGGACTGTCAGCTGCAAATAAAAATTACGACGGAACTACGACTGTTTCTGTAACTGGAACTGCTGCCTATTCAGGATTGGTAAACGGCGAGTCATTCACGCCGTCAGATGTTGTTACTTGGGCTTTTCCAGATGCGAACGTAGGAACGAATAAAGTTTTGACAAGAACTGGAACTTATTCTAATCCATCTTCAAATTACACATTAACACAACCGTCATTAACAGCAAATATTTCAGCGGTTGTTCCTTCTGCACCAATTATTACTGCTATTAATCCGGGAAATGCTCAATTGAGTGTTGATTTCACAGCGCCAACGGCCAATGGTGGAGCATCAATTACGAACTACGAATACTCTACAAATAACGGTGGTTCTTTCACAGCATTTTCTCCGGCTCAAACAACCACGCCATTGGTTATTTCAGGTTTAACAAACGGAGTAACTTATGATGTTCGAATTCGTGCAGTGAACAGTGTTGGAAGCGGAGCGGCTTCGAACATGATACCAGGAACTCCAGCAGCGCCTGCCGATCCAACAATTACTGTTGCTCCAGCACTTTTTGCTTCGAATTTTTCAACCACCTATGGAACTGCTTCTGCGTCGCAAACATTTACAATTGCGGCAGCTGCAATTGATCAAGATCTTCTTGTAACTGCGCCAACTGGATTTGAAATTTCATTGAACAATAACACCGGTTTTGCATCGTCACTTACACTTGCTCAATCTTCGGGTGAAGTTGCTTCAACAACCATTTACGCACGTTTGTTGGCAACCGCTTCAGCAGGAAATTACAACAGTAGCATATTTACCATTTCGGGCGGAGGGGCTCCGGATGTGAATATTACAACTTCATCAACTGGAAATGCAGTAAACGCTAAGGCATTAACCATCACTGGACTTTCAGCTGGAAGTAAAAATTATGACGGTAATACAAGTGCGACGCTTAGCGGAACAGCTTCATACAGCGGACTTGTAAACGGAGAATCATTTGCAATAGTTGGTTCTGCAACAGCAACGTTCTTTTCAGCAAACGCAGGAAATGGAATAGCGGTTACAGTTACCGGATTTTCTGCCCCTTCATCGAACTATTCAATTACCCAGCCTTCATATACGGCAGACATTACAGCTGTGAATTTGACCATTTCGGGAATTTCTATTTCAAACAAAGTATACAATGGCACAAATGCAGCAACCATTACAGGTGCTGCAACCTATCAAGGTCTTGTAAACAGTGAATCTTTTTCTGTCACGGGAACACCACTAGCTTCTTTTTCAAGTGCGAATGTTGGTACTGGAATTTCAGTAACTGTTTCTGGTTACACCGCTCCAACAGCGAACTATACGGTTACACAACCTACAGGATTAACAGCTGATATTACGAAAGCAAATCAAACCATTACTTTTGGTGCATTAGCCAATCAGACGACTGCTACAGTAACCGATTACTCCCCCGGCGCAACATCTGCAACTTCCGGCGTGAATGCGATCACATACACGAGTTCGAATACCTCAGTAGCAACAATAGTCGGGGGATTAATACATATCGTTGGAGCTGGAACTACTTCGATTACAGCTTCACAAGCTTCTAGTACGAATTATAACGCGACATCTTCAGCCCAAACGTTAACAGTGACTTTAGCCCCAATAGTTTTAGCTGGCTGGGATTTTAACGCAATAGTTTCTGGAACCACTTATAATACTTATACAGCTACTACTTTCAGTACAGATTTAGTTTCTGCTGCGTCAGCGAATACAATAACGCGCGGATCTGGCGCCCCATGGAGCACTGCAGGAAATTCATTTAGAACAACGGGATTTCAAAACAATGGGATTTCAACAGCGAATACAGATTACTTTCAGGTTACCCTTCAACCTATATCAGGAAAATTAGTTTCTCTTAACTCAATCAATGCAAAATTTGCTGGTACAGCAACTTTTTATGCATCTCCTGGAGTTACATCTCAATTTGCATATAGCTTGGATGGCACCAATTTTACCCTAATCGGTCAACCATTCGTTACTTTAACTGCCTCACTTACATCAACACCGAGTATCGACTTAAGTGGGGTTACAGCATTACAAAATATTCCTTCAGGAACAACAATTACCCTGCGTTATTATGCGAGTGGTCAAACAACAACAGGAGGATGGGGTTTTGCTTCAGCTGCGGCTGGTACGAACGGTTTAGCTATAAGTGGAATAATATCAAATCCTCTTTCATCTCCGACGTTAATTCAGGACGAAACTGCAAACACTGTTGACAACAACATTGATATAACATATGCAGCGGATGCTGCTTGGACAAGTGCAATTAATGCTGTAAAAATTGGAGCAACTTCTTTAACTCCAACTACCGATTATGTGATTACTTCCGGAAATATTCAACTGCTTCCTTCAGGTGGAAACTCATTATTGACCACTGCAGGAACAAAGACGATTACAATCGTTGCATCGGGATATACAAATGCTACCGTTACTCAAGTCATCAATGCAGGAATTCCAACTTCGAACTCAACGGTTACAATCAATTCACTTCTGACGTCGGGTGCTACACGAACAATTACCTGCACAGCGAAAGATCAATACAACAACCTTGTAAGCGGATACACATTTACCTATGACGCAACATTGGTGACAGCGAATGCTACTACGACCGAATCATATTCGATAGATGGATCTGCGGTAACCTCTTCAGTGAATAATGTATCCCTTTCTTCAGCCACAAACGCAAGCGGTGCTTCGACATTCACGATTGTCATGCCATCTGCTTTAGATGAGGCTGATGGTATAAGCATTCAAGTTCAACTGGCGAATGGTTCAACAAACGTCGGAACCCTATTCGCATACCATGAACTTCCATCTCAAACAATTACATTCAATGCACTCGATGCTAAAACTTACGGAGATGCTTCATTTAGCTTAATTGCAACAGGTGGTGCATCTGGCAATCCGGTAGTATTCACAAGTTCGAATACGAACGTAGCGACTTGCACAGGGATCAACGGCTCAACGGTCACTATCATTGGAGCTGGAAGTGCCACTATTAAAGCCAATCAAACAGGAAGTGCCGGTTACAATGCCGCCGCTGAAGTTTCACAAACATTAGTAGTGAATCAAAAAGCACTTACTATTTCTGGTGTTAGCGCTTCTGACAAAGTATATAACGGTTCGAGCGCAGCGACCATTACAGGGTCACCTGTTTATGTTGGATTAGTTAATAGCGAATCGTTCTCTGTTTCAGGAACTGGCGCTGCTGCCTTCTCTGATGCTGAAGCTGGAGTAGGAAAAACAGTCAACTTTTCGGGATATACGGCACCTTCTGCGAATTATTCTCTAACTCAACCAACGGCCACAGCAACTATTTCGCAAGCAGCTCAATCCATTTCATTCAGCTCATTGCCGAATCGTTTTGTGGGTGCACCAGCATTTACGTTGACACAAAATGCCACTTCAGGTTTAGCGATTACTTATTCAAGTTCGAACACATTGGTAGCAACAATTGTTGGCAACACCGTTACTCCTGTAGGCGCCGGAACAACAACAATTACTGCAACACAATCAGGAAATAACAATTACACTGCTGCCGTTACTTTAACGCAAGATTTAACCGTAATTGCAACTCCAATAGCTGGTTGGGACTTCTTCGGACAGACATCTCCGGCCACATTTGCTGCAACGACTTTCAATTCGAATCTTGATGGAACAGGTGGATTGAATGAAATAACACGTGGCTCAGGAGCAACAGCAAATAGCGCGGGTAATTCATTCAGTACAACAGGATTCCAAAACAATGGAATCTCAATCTCGAATACAGATTATTTCCAGGTAACATTGAAAGCAAATACTGGTTACAACTTGTCTCTTTCTGAAATCAACGCAAACTTCGATGGAACGGGTTCGTTTTATGCTACTCCAGGTGTGACCTCACAGTACGCTTATAGTTTAGATGGAACCAACTTTACCTTGATTGGAGATCCAGTTACTTCGACGTTTTTGAAACCTGCTGCTGTTGATTTAACCGGAGTTTCCGCACTTCAGAATTTAACTGCAAGCACAACCGTAACCATTCGCTATTATGCAAGTGGACAAACAACCTCAGGTGGTTGGAGATTCTCTTCTCCGTCTGCGGGTGTTTTAGGACTATCCATTGGAGGATCATTGTGTCAACTACCCGCGCAACTTTCTCTTTCATCTTCATCTTTCTGCAACAACGGCGAGACGGCGGTTGTATCAAGCACAACTTCTGAAACCGGAATGACCTATGAGCTCTACGATACAAATGGCGCTGTATCCAATTCGTCTAAAGCTGGAACAGGCAGTGCTCTCTCTTGGACAGGTTTGAACAGTGGTGTCTATTATGTTGTTGGAACCAATAACCTCGGAGGATGCACAACGACTTCCTCGAGCATCACTTTGACTGCAACAGTACCTTCCTACCCTTACTACCCAGACACAGACGGCGATGGCTTCGGAGCGGGAACTGTTTTGCTGAGCTGCAGCGCAACTGCTCCTGCCAATTACAGCACACTTAGCACCGACTGTAACGATAACAATGCGGCTATTCGTCCGAACGCAACAGAGGTCTGCGGAGACGGTATAGATAATAACTGTGATAACAACGAAACGTATCCAAATCAGTACAGATCGGCTGTTGAATCGGGTGATTGGTCAGTAGCATCTACTTGGGAAAAATCGTGTAGTGAAGGAATATGGGAAGCCGCATTAATTGCTCCAAGCAATCAATATTTCAACGCAAGCACTCCGTTTGCTGTGACAATTCAAAGTGGAAATTCTGTTACTGTTTCAACCACAAGCATCACCAACTTCGCGAAGGCGGGTAGTTTAACTGTTGCAGGAAATTTAATTGTTAATGGAAATCTTACAATTACCTCCTCTGTGATTAATTCGGGTACTGTAACGATTAATCACGGTGCGTCATTCGTGCAGACAAATCAGGTCGTTGGAAACAACAACTCTGGAAATGGAAACTTCATTGTGAACATGAACTTAACCGGGACCAACAACAATACAGCGCCAAACGGACGCTATTGGTACTTGGGAAGCCCCATGAACAATACGGTTGCGAGTTTATTCTTCGATCAACCGAAGATGGTTCGCTTGTGGAGCTATGAGCCAAGCAACAACAGTTGGGTAACACTCATTAACAGCTCAACAACGCCAAGTGGTGCAACCAATTCTACGGTACTTGTCCCTAGTTTGGGTTATTTATACCGCGCAGGTTTCGATAAAACGATTCAGTTTGTCGGTGACGCCACCAAATTTAACAACAACATCACCACGCCATTGGCCTTGACTGGCGCTGGGTATAAGTATGTTGCGAATCCGTATACGTCTCATATAGACTGGAGACAAGTAACACGCACAGGATTGAACGTGAGCTATTGGATTCGTAATGCGACCAACACCGCTTATGAGGCCTACAACGCCACCTCAGGCGTAAGCACTCCATCGGGAACACAGACCACACAGTTCATTCCGCCGATGCAAGGATTTTGGGTATATGCATTTACAACATCGAGTAGCTTACGTATTGATAACGGGGACCGCACGCATTCAACCAACGGACTGCATGCACCGCAGCACAATCAGATTGTTCGCTTGAACTTGAACGACGGAAAGACAGACGACCAAGCGGTGGTTTACGAAAACGAAAATGCAAGCAACGGTATTGAGGAATACGACACCGATAAGTTCATGGACGAAAATCACCACCAAGTTTATTTCTTGGAAGGAACGAAGCAATTGACACTGGATGGTCTGAAAGACGCTACTGCAAAGCAAAAAGTAGATATGGGTATCCAAATCACTTCAGCTGGAACCTACACCATCAACGCTGTTGAATTGGGTGTTGAAGAAGATGTGGTGTTGGAAGATAAGTTCACACACACTTTCCAAGACCTAAAGCGCAACAGCACATACAGCTTCACCAGCAATGCTGGAACATACAACAACCGTTTCGTTCTTCACTTCACGTTGAACCCACAAACTGAGACAGCAATAGAATCGGTAGAAGTAAGAGAAACAGTAGGAGAAACAGAGGGAGTGAATATTTACACCACTACTGGACAACAGGTGAAAGTTTGGGTAACGAACACTGCAGACTTCCAAAACGCAACGGTGAAAGTTTACGACGCAATCGGAAACCTCATCGAAAGAAAGAACATGACATCGAACGAGCTT
>JBJOPP010000048.1:0-3435 GCA_046050685.1 Bacteroidota bacterium | reverse complement strand
CCTAGCTTTGGCAATCATCATTGGATTCATCTTTATTTTCATTTCTCGCATTACGGCAGTAAGCGCAATGAACCTAGGAGTGCCTAGTGAACTGGCAGTTTGGCTTCCGAATCTACTATTCGGGATACTCGCATTTATACTATACAAAAAAGCTCAAAAATAATGAACACAAAAAGAATTTTAATCACTGGTGCAACCAGTGGAATTGGCGCCGCTACCTATGAACTTGCAATTAAAAACGGACACACTGTTTTTATAGCTGGAAGAAATGAAGCCGTCTTATCCGAAATGGCTTCAAAAAACGCGAACACATTTTTCTTAAAAACAGATGTAACGAATGTTGATGAAGTGAAAGCTATGACAACCGCTGCTGTTCAGACCATGGGCGGTATTGATGTGTTGCTGAACAATGCAGGATTGGGAATATTCGATTTGTTGGAAGATGCGAAATTGGAAGATTGGCATACCATGGTTGATGTAAACATTAAAGGTGTATTGAATGTGTTGCACACCTGCCTTCCGCATTTGGTGGCTTCTACTGGACATATCATAAACCTAGGATCACTCGCCTCACATTACGTATTCCCAAATTCAGGAGTCTATTGCGCAACGAAACACGCTGTCTTTGCAATAAGCGAAAGTATTCGCACCGAATTGGCAAAAAAGGTTCGTGTCACTACCATTAGTCCTGGTTCTGTAAATACTCCGTTTGTAGAACAAACGAAAAACGAAGAATTACTTGCGCAATTCCGTCCAAGTTTCGCAGCTGGAATGCCTGTGGAATGGGTTGCACAACAAATCATGAATGCTATTGAAGTTCCTAACGGAGTCAATGTGAGCGAAATAATCATGCGTCCTTTTCACCCCGAGAAGAAATAATAATTTTGTGAAGTAATCTTAATAAGTTCTTTTTCACAAAAGCCTTAAATAGTCCTATTTTTGCCCGTTGCCCAAAAAAGCAACGCGTTTAAGTATGGGTGAAGTACCGCAAGAGAGAAAAAAACTATATGATTATCAGGAAAAAGCTCTTGAGCGAATTTTCGCGCGTCTTCATGAATTTCCAACAAATTACAACTTGTGTTTTCAGCTCCCAACTGGAGGTGGAAAAACTGTAATCTTTTCGGAAATTGCACGACGTTACATTCAGGAAACTGGAAAGAAAGTTCTCATTCTCACGCATCGAATAGAACTGCTTAGTCAGACAAGCAATGTCTTGAACAACTTTTCGGTAAAGAATAAAATCATCGTTAGCAAAGTAAAACAGTTGCCCGACGAATCGGAATACGAATGCTTTGTCGCAATGGTTGAAACATTGCACAATCGTTTGCGCGATGAGAAAATGGAATTCGAAAATTTAGGTCTGGTAATCATTGATGAAGCCCATTACAATTCATTCAGAAAATTATTTGGATGGTTCGAAGAGCAGGTAATTTTGGGTGTTACTGCTACTCCATTGAGCAGCAACATCAAGCTTCCACTCAAAGACAACTATCACGACCTCATCATTGGAGAAAGCATTGGAAATCTTGTTGGAAGAGGATACCTTGCAAAAGCGACCACATACAGTTACGATGTTAGCTTGCATTCATTGAAAGTCGGAATTACCGGAGACTATACCGTTAGCAGTTCCGAGAAGCTTTATGGAAACATGTACATGCAGGAAAAACTGCTGTATGCCTATGAACAAAAAGCAAAAGGAACAAAGACCCTTATCTTCAACAACGGTATTAATACCTCGAAGCAAGTGTTCCATTTGTTTAGAGAGCAAGGATATGAAATTCGTCATTTAGACAATACGCATAACGAGCAAGAGCGAAGAGAAATCCTCGAATGGTTTAAATCAAAACCAGACGCTGTTCTAACTTCCGTATCCATCTTGACAACTGGTTTTGATGAACCTTCGGTAGAAACAATCATTATCAATCGAGCTACAAAATCACTTACACTTTACCATCAAATGATTGGTAGAGGCTCGCGTATTTTTGGCGAGAAAAAAGATTTCAATGTCATTGATTTAGGAAATAACGCGAAGAGATTCGGACTGTGGGAGCAACACATCGATTGGTTCGACATCTTTGCTCATCCGCACAATTACCTCGAAAGTATCGTTAGCGACGAACAAATGTCGCGCGAAATGAAATACGAAATGTCGCCTGAAATTCGCGACATGTTCGCGCTATCTCCAGTGATTGACTTCGACATAAAAGAAGAGTATTTGCGCATAACACGCTTTGGCGGAAAAGGAAAGAGCGTTTTGGACAAAAGCATGCAACAGCACGCAACAATTATTCAAGAGAATGCACCAACATTGGAAAGAGCTTTCGAATTATTGAAAATTTTAGACCAAGACATCAAGAGCCGAATGAAGCAATACAGTTATTGTATTTCAAAAAGCACAGAGAGCTATTTAGATTGGTTGAAGGAAGAGTACATAAGAAAACTGAGATTAGATCTTGGCAACTTTTACAACAATTTGCTCAATCAAGAATAAATAAATATTTACTGAAAGCTCGGAATCAAAACATGGCCAACATTGAACAACTTCTCATTGAAAACAAAGCTTGGGCCCAAGACAAATTGGAAGAAAATCCAGACTACTTTAAAAAGCTTGCTGCGCTTCAAACTCCCGAGTATTTATGGATTGGCTGTTCCGATAGTCGTGTGCCTGCGAACGAAGTAACAGGGACCGCTCCTGGAGAAATATTCGTGCATAGAAACATTGCCAACATGGTTGTGCATACCGACATTAATTTATTGAGTGTTCTAACTTATGCAGTAGATGTTTTGGAAGTGAAGCACATTATTGTTTGCGGGCACTACGGTTGCGGCGGTGTTAAAGCGGCCATGGGTAACGACTATTTACCGTTGATTAACAATTGGCTTCGTAACATTAAAGATGTTTACAAAACGAATCGAGCTGAAATACAATCCATTCAAGACGAGGAAAAACAATTCGATCGTTTGGTTGAATTGAACGTGCTTGAACAAGTGCACCATCTCGCTGAAACGAACATCGTTCAAGGTGCCTGGAAGAAACGTGAAATGCCACTTATCCATGGTTGGGTATATGGACTAAACAACGGAATAATCAAGCCTCTAGTTACAATAGGACCCGATAGTGAAATGGACCCTCTTTATCGCTACAAAAACCTATAGAGGATTTCTGCTTAACGGCACCATATTCAAATTCGAATATTGCCCATTCTCAATTAAAAAATATGCGGCAACACCTATCATTGCAGCATTATCCGTGCAATACTTGAACGGTGGAATAAACACTTCCACTTCATTCTTTTCTCCAAACGCTAGCAGTTGTTTGCGTAATTCACTATTGGCTGAAACACCGCCGCAAATGGCAATTTGATTGATCTGTGTTGAAGTCAATCCTCGTTGAATTTGTCGAAGTAAATACGTGACTACGGTATGTTGAAACGA
>JBJOPP010000047.1:0-6737 GCA_046050685.1 Bacteroidota bacterium | reverse complement strand
GAGATTCACATCAAAGTCATTCATAGTTTTATTGACTTCATTGAAAAAAATATTGACTAATTAAGGAAATGAGTACAGAACAAAAACTACAGGCACGTAGTAACGGAAGTTGCGAATTGTGCGAGGCGAAAGAGAATTTATCGGTATACGAAGTTCCTCCGCATTCAGACGGAAATGAAGACGAGACCATTTTGGTTTGCGAAGTGTGCAAGGCACAATTGGAAAAACGCGCTGCTCTTGATGCCAACCATTGGGGTTGTTTAAATACAAGCATGTGGAGTGAAGTTCCTGCTGTGAAGGTTGTTTCGTGGAGAATGTTGAATCGTTTGAAAACGAATTCTTGGGCAGCAGATGCAATTGACATGATGTATTTGGAAGAAGACCAATTGACTTGGGCGCGCGCGGCTGGTGACGAAGAAGATTCTGGAGAAATTGAATTTCATAAAGATTCGAACGGAGCCATTTTGCAAAACGGGGATACTGTTACATTGATCAAAACGCTTGAAGTGAAAGGATCTCAAGTGAAAGCAAACGTAGGTGTTGCTGTAAGAAACATTCGTTTGGTTCACGACAACGTTGAGCAGATTGAAGGAAAGATAGACGGGCAACAAATTGTGATTTTGACAAAGTTTGTGAAGAAGTCTTAAGGAAGTTATTCCAATACAGAGCATTCTGAAACGCCCGTTGAATAAGGGTTTCAGGAAGAGAAGCAAGAAGGTTATGGCATATGACTTTCTTGCTTTTTCGTTTTATTGAAAAGTCATTTGCAAGAAAAAATTTATGCTTGCAAAAACATTTGGCAGCGCTGTTCATGGCGTGAATGCCTATCTCATTACCATTGAAGTTCACGCCGACAAAGGAACGTTGGTGAATATGGTCGGACTTCCAGATACATCTGTGAAGGAAGCGCAGCAGCGCATTCGCGCGGCCTTCGCCAATTCAGGAATGAAGAATCCGATTCGGAATTACACCATTAACATGGCGCCTGCTGATATTCGGAAGGAAGGAACGGCGTATGATTTACCCCTTGCATTGGGGCTACTAGCAGCAACCGAACAAATTCCGAATGAAGAACTTTCGAAATACATTATCATGGGTGAACTTTCGTTAGACGGAAGTATTCGTCCGATTAAAGGTGTTCTGCCCATGGCTATTCAAGCGAAGCGTGATGGATTTGAAGGAATCATTGTTCCGATTGAAAATGCTCCTGAATGCGCAGTCGTCGATGGATTGAAAATCTATGGATCTCCTTGCATTTTAGACGTCGTGAATTTTTTCAAGGGTGAAGGAAAGTTGGAAGAATTTCCATTTCTAAAAGAAAAATTTAATTCATTGCAGACGCAACATTTTGCGTTGGATTTTACCGATGTGAAGGGACAAGAAAACATTAAACGAGCGTTCGAGATTGCAGCATCGGGCGGACACAACCTCATTCTCATTGGTCCGCCTGGCGCGGGAAAGACGATGTTGGCGAAGCGACTTCCATCTATACTTCCACCGTTGTCTTTGGACGAAGCATTGGAGACCACGAAGATTCATAGCGTAGCTGGAAGATTGAAAAAACATGACGCGTTAATTGTGAATCGTCCATTTAGAAGTCCTCATCACACGATTTCGGATGTCGCTTTGGTGGGCGGAGGATCTTACCCTCAACCGGGAGAGATTTCGTTGGCGCACAACGGTGTTTTGTTCTTGGATGAATTACCTGAATTCAAGCGTACGGTGTTGGAAGTTATGCGTCAGCCGTTGGAAGATCGCAACGTCACTATTTCACGCAGTAAGTTCAGTGTTGAATATCCCGCGAGCTTCATGTTGGTCGCCTCCATGAACCCATGCCCATGCGGCTATTTCAATCATCCGGAAAAAGAATGCACGTGTGGTTCGGGAGTAGTGCAGCGTTATTTGAGCAAGGTAAGTGGCCCTTTGTTGGATCGAATTGATTTGCATGTGGAAGTGACTCCGGTACCGTTCTCTCGGTTGCATGAGCAGCGATCAGGTGAACCGAGTGTAGGTATTCGCGAACGAGTAACGAATGCACGAAGGCTGCAGTCGGAACGATTTAACGAGAGCAAAACGAATTACAATGCGCAGATGAACACGCAAGAGTTGAAGGCACATTGCGCCTTGGATGAAGCGAGTTCCGAGTTGTTGAAATTGGCTATGAATAAGCTGCAATTGTCGGCTCGCGCATACGAGCGCATTTTGAAAGTCGCTCGCACCATTGCTGATTTAGATGGAAAGGAAAAGATTGAAAGCGCCCATCTCTCTGAAGCCATTCAGTATAGAAGTTTAGACCGAGAGAATTGGGGTGGGTGATATTCATATTGATGTAAGATTAATCATAATTCTTTTATTTGAAATGCGAAGAAATCACAGTTTCATTTCCGATATTAAAAGCATCATTGCTGCATCCAGATACAATGCAATTAAGGCGATTGATAATGAGCGGACAATATTGTATTGGGGAATAGGTAAACGGATATTTGAAGAGGAACAGCAGGGAAAAAATCGAGCGGATTATGGAAGTTACTTGATAAAGTATCTTTCAAAACAATTAGTCCCTGAATTTGGAAGTGGTTTTTCAGTACGACAATTGGAGCGATATCGTCAGTTTTACAGGAATTTTCCAATTGCGTCTGCACTGCGGACGCAATTGAGTTGGACCCATTACAAATCTCTTTTGGCACTTGATAATCTAGATAAAAGAGAGTTTTATGTTGCCGAAAGTGTCAAAAATAATTGGTCTTCACGGCAACTCGAACGTCAAATAAATAGTAGTTTGTATGAGCGCCTATTAGTCAGTAGCAATCGAAAAGATGTATTAGCAATAGCTAGAAATGAAAAATTACCATCAGATGCAAGAGAGATAATCAAGGATCCAATGGTTTTAGAGTTTTTGGATTTGAAGAGAGAAAGCTCTTATTACGAGAAAGATTTGGAAAGTGCGATAATAGCGCACCTTCAAGATTTTCTCTTAGAGTTAGGAAATGGCTTTGCTTTTTTAGCGAGGCAAAAACGCATACATATTGATGGAGATGACTTCTTTATTGATTTAGTGTTTTTTAACCGTCTATTAAAGTGTTTTGTCATCGTAGAAATTAAGACGGAAAAACTGACGCATCAAGATATTGGACAATTGCAGATGTACGTCAACTATTATGACAGAGTTGAAAGGACACCAACTGAGAACCCAACGATTGGTATACTGCTTTGTGCTCAAAAGAATAACGGTGTAGTTAAATTCTCATTACCTGAATACAATAAGCATATAATAGCGAGTCAATATCAATTGTATTTGCCTACTGAAAAACAGTTGTTAGATGAATTGAAAAAAGAAATGAGAAATTTTGATGATAAATAATCAATTAAAAAAATAGCCCTTCTCTCAGAGGCCATTCAGTATCGAAGTTTGGACCGAGAGAATTGGGGAGGGTGATCAAAGCACAATTCCTAGACTGAAAGTATAAGCGAAGTTTGTTAATCTGTTTGCATGGTACCAAGACTTTTCCTTATAAGTTATTTGTTCGAATTTTTGTCCTGTATAAGTGTTAACCGAAAACAAAAATTCATTATTAAAATAAATTTTATCAGAGAGAAAAATCCTTTTTCCTCCAGAAATGGTTAAAGAAGGAATGATGAAATCAAGCGCGTCCATTTGTCCACTTATGGTTTGAAAGTTATTATCTAAATAGGTATATGCCAATGGCGAGGCTGTTACCTTATTTAAAGTTGCGCTAAAACCATAGTAGCTCCCAGCTGGTGATACATTCGCATTGATAAAATGTCGAAATCCGAAGGAGAAGATTTTATAGTCGATGTTTTTAAATGAAGATTTAAGATCGAAGTAAGTGTAAACGCCGTCAATTTCAGGTCTTACATTATCAACATTAACCCTTAAAGTTTTGGATTCAAAGTCAGTAAAAAACTCGTTTTTTCTGTTCAGTTTTAGCGATAATTGAACTTTAGGCATCGCTGTCAAATAAGTCATGCCTGGCGATTTCCTCTCCTTTTCATATCCAATTCGATAACCATAACTGCATACATTGGCACCCACTTGCAATCGAATTCTCGAGGATGTTGGATGAGACTGCCCCTGATTGATATTGGCGAGTATCAGGAAAAGCAACAGTGTTAAATAACCTTTCATTATTTGTAATTTATAGTTTGATAAATGAGGTCTTTAAAATAATTAGATGTGTCATAAATATTTTGCTTTCCTTGAATGGTTGAGCTGTTGTGCCAAACCATTGTTCCATTTTCAAGGTTGTAGACGTAATAAAAATAAGTATTGCTAAAATGTGTTGAATGTATTTTCGGGATGATAGCAGGTATAATAATGGGAGAGAAAATGGCGAGCCCTCCTAAATAAAAGACACCATTCAGTCCGCCTTGTGACGTTTTTATTTTTGACGCTCCAGGAAATACTACATACTTGCAGTGGTATTTATCTAATACAGATCTGTGATAATCTGTTGTTAGAGCGAGCATATTTACATTGTTGTTTACATGCCTTTTGATTTCGAGAAACCAATCGTTCATTGCTGCGAAATCGTTGAATTTATCGGTCTCTTCAACCTTCATTAAATTCCAAGCCAATGATTGATGATATACATTTTGTCTATTAAGTTCCTCTTCGAATAAGTTTGTGAATTTCTGCTGTTGAATATCAATATTCTTAATGGTGTATTCTGAACGGCTCAATTTCAAGTCTAGATACCAAGGATCAACAATGAGTAAAGAATCTAAACCCATTCTAAAACCTACTCGTTCGTATTTTTTCTGTTTATTATCGAAGATTTTATCCCAATCTTCTTGGCCCTCTAACTGCTCACTATAAATTTTTCCAATAGAGTCAAATCGTGCCTCCATTATTTTTTCATTGATACCTTCTAACGCCATGAAGCTGTAGTGCTCTAACCAGTCTGGAATTTCTTCAAGATTATCATTGATTACGAGAGTCTCATCTTTTGTTTTTTCTTCTCGATTTGTTCTTAAGCTTTGGTATTTACTGTCAGAAATTGCATCGTCATTCTTTGTAGTATCCGAAGAATTGTTTGTC
Source organism: Bacteroidota bacterium (assembly GCA_046050685.1). Taxonomy (GTDB): domain Bacteria; phylum Bacteroidota; class Bacteroidia; order Flavobacteriales_D; family Sanyastnellaceae; genus CAIZGX01. The sequence continues at coordinate 1,678 of JBJOPP010000047.1, read as the reverse complement.
GGTGTTGCTGCCGATGCGGAATTTAATTCTTCATTTTTCTTCTTTTTGGCTTGAATGATTTTTGTTTTCAAAGCACTGTGCTCGATATTCATTTCCTTTTGAACAAGGGTTCTGCTATAATTCTTTTTTTCGAGCAATTCCTTAAAATTGGTTTTATGCTTTGCTTGGTACAAGCCTATAAAATCATTAAGAACAGCCGTCATAAATGGGTTTTTATATTTTTGCTCAACCTCATAAAGTTCTCTGAAAACAATTAATCCAAATTGAGAATCATCTGTGTCTTTTATGAAAAATGACATTCGTTGCATTTCTGAGTAATGCTTTTTTGCATTTAAATTGGCTTTTGAATTGGCGTCATTGATTTTGTAGGCGTATGCTCCATAGAGTGATTTTGCAAATGCTTCTTCCAAGAATTGATTGTTTGGATATTTTTGAAGAAGGACATTGCTGAGGTAAAGACTGCTCGCGTAATCTCCTTCTACAAGATGAAGAAACACAATTTCGAATCTGCACAGGTGCATTGTTTTTTCGAAAGTTTCTTTTGACACAATGAAATTTTTACCTCCCTCTGCGTTGAGTGTGGATTCAACCAAGGCTTTCCTTCTGTTTTGAATATTTGGATGTGTGCTCTCGGAATCATCTGAAATATCGGTGTTGTAGGGTATAGCTCTTGTTGAATCGCGCAATGCCCAGCGAGGGACCTTCAAATGTTCTGTTTCAAATAATTCGAAATTGAATTTATTATCTGTAAAAGGAATAAAACTCAGTTGTAAAACATCCATTGCGTTAATGGCTCCTGCGGCTTTGTATCCGGCTTTAATGGCTCTATCAATACCAATGGAATCCGCTTCTGATTCTTGTTTTCGCGAATAACTTGATATGTGTTCTGATCGACTGGAAGATTCAGATTTATTCTGATATGCACTTTTTTGGTTGCTCGATTCTTTCAATACATATTTGATGCTGTGATTACCTGCGATGTGCTGAATTTCATGTGCAATGATAAACGCCAATTGAGATTCTGTCTCTAATTGCGCCAACAATCCAACACTGACAAATACATAGCCTTGTTGAGTTGCATACGCATTTACTTCGGTACTTTTCAGTAAATAAATTTGAACTTTTTGTCTTAACTCCGGCTCATCCTTCAGGACTAAATCGGCGATTTGATTGAGATATGTAGTAATCTCGTTATTGAATATAATTTGTCCACTTCGAAGTAAATAATCTATTTCGTAATAACTGTTGTTTAGAAAATGATTGACGTTGCTTTTTTCTGAAGCTGTTTTTAAATTCATTTTGGCCGCAGCCATTTGCGCTTTGTTTATTTTCTGAAATGTGGGCTCTAATACTGCTTCAGGTATTTCTTGACTTGTAGATAACGGATGGAAGGTATTTAAATATTCTTGCGCGCTACAAGAGGTTGGCTTTAAATAAAGGAATGCTGAGCAAATCAATAAAGCGTTTAAATGAATTATAAATCTCATTTGGAATATATATCCGATAAATATAATAAAATATGCGAAACTTGAGTTTAATGAAACTCAGGGTTGTTCACGAACTCCATGTCCGTTAACGTTTTCAAGAAGGCAACAATGTCTTCCATTTCTTGCTGACTTAATCTTCCTTTTACCGCGAAGAATAAATTCGGATCGAGGTTTTCTGCGTAACGGAATCC
>JBJOPP010000046.1:0-4208 GCA_046050685.1 Bacteroidota bacterium | reverse complement strand
TGAGACGAGCGAATCGATGATGTTGTTTTTTCGAACAGCAAAATACCAATCGGAATACAATTGAACACTTTGCGCAAGCAGTTCGTTAATGGCTAACTGCTGCTCGAGGTTACCTGCTTCTAATAAAACTTCTGCGCGTTTCTTTGCCATTCTTCGCTCGTCAATCACAAGTCCTTTCAACAACGGAACAGAAACACCAAGTGCAAGAAGGCCAGCATTGGAAGTGTAATCTGCCGGATTCACATAAGCTCCGGCATTTACATCGAAATGGCCTACAAGCCCTATGGCATAAGGGGTGTTGTAGGTGAGTGAAGTTTCCGATGTCGAATAATATTCTGTGCCTTTGAAAAATTTGTTTTTGAATTTGCTTTCTAAAAGTGGATCGAACAATCCCTTGACTTGCAAGTATTGCGCGTTGCGCATTTGCGGATTTAATCTTGCTTTTTCAGCAAGCGGATGATCGGCGAGCACCCAATTTAAATATTCAGTGAGGGTGAGTTCTTGCGAATGTACATTCGCGGCAAAGCTTACGAAAAATGCGAAAAGTGTAACTAGCTTTTTCATTTCGACTTTTCTTCTGATTTCTTTTTAGCGTTGTCTGGAGCATAAAAATCAGGTGGGAATCCATTGAATTTTCGCCACAATTCATAACCAACAGGCACGTCGTTTAACAACATGATGGCTTGAGCACCCGCTCCTTGTTTCAAAACACTTGGCCACTGTTCTCCTTCTGAAGGTTTCACCAAAACTCTGAATTTCCCTGATTCATGTAAGGCGGGATCAACAGTTAATATGGTTCCGTTGTACACACCTTTCGAAATATGTTGCCAACCACTAATCACAAAAGCTGGAAAACCGTCGAAAATGATTCGTACTTGCTCTCCGGCATGAACCAGAGGCATGTCGGTTGGTTGGATGAATATTTCTACAGCATGTGAAAAACCGAAGGGACTAATGCGAGCAATTTCTTCACCTTCTTTTACAGTTTCTCCAAGACCCGATTTTGTAGTCTTGCTAATGAAGCCGTCTTGCGGTGCGAGAATGTAGTATAAACCATTTCTTCGGTCGTAGTTGTTGAATTGGTTTTGAAGCTTGGTAAGTTCTCCTTCCGCAGTGTAAAGTGTGGACATGGAGGCGAATTTTTCGCTTTCGGCCTTCGAAATTTTGTCGCTGTACTCTGCGTCTATGGCTCTTAATTCTCGCTTTGCATTGAGAAGTTCATTCTTGGAAATGGAGAGCTTGTTCAAATGTTCTTGAACTTTCGTAGCCGCGTTTTGAAAAGACATTCTTCGCGTTTCTAACTCAGTTCTCGAGATTAAGTCTTCTTTGAACAGTTGCTCATAGCGAGTAAATTGCTCTTCGGTGATTGAGGCATTTCGCTGAGCATTCAACAAGTCGGTACTGTCTGTTTTTATTTTGGATTGTACCTGTTCAATTTTCGCTCGAGCCTGATCCTTTTTTACTTCTTTACCACTGATCATGGCATTGATTTGTAAATCAAGGGACGCGATTTTCGACATATAGCCTTCCAATGCACTCTCTTTAGATTGCAATTGTGACTCTGTATTTTGAACCAGATTCGGATCGAAATAATCCACTTTGATTTCCGATAAGAATAATATCGTATCTCCTTTTTTTACGCTGTCACCCTCTTGAACATACCACTTCTCAATTCTTCCTCCAATTATAGTTTCAATGGATTGTGGTCGTGAATCCGGGTTTAATGAAATTACACTTCCTGAACTGGTAATGTTTTGGGTCCAAGGAATAAATAGAATTCCAGTGATTATAGCAAGGGCAATGAGAAGTATACGAGCCGTGCGAATGTTTTTTGCGCGGGGCTCAATTTTTTTCCATGAAGTAAATTGACTGGAAGAATCTACTTCGTCTAAGAGATTTCGATTAGTATTTTCCATCCATTAATTGATTTGAATGTTTTGAGCACCAACAATTTGAATTTCCGTAATGTTATGATTTAACACTATTGAAGACTTAAACTGCGAATGAATAATTTCAAGTCCTTTCGGGTTTTGCAAGATGTATTGATTGCGAAGTACCAATAAATCGGGTTTGGTAACAAGAGCTCTTGCCAATTCCAACATGGCCCTGTTTTCTAGCGTCCAAATAGCATCGCGGTGATGGGTCTTTGAATAAATTCCTTTGGGTAAGTCGTTGTAGAATTGATTTAGTCCAACCAATTCCGCTGCTTCAACAATCTCTTCATTAGTGGCATTCGTATTCCACTTTACATTGGCGAAAAACGTATCGTCTAAGAGAACAGGCAAATGGTCGCACCACGCGGCCTTGCTTTTGAAGTTGTGAATGGAAATGTGCTTAATGTCGTGTCCATTGCATTTCAATCCAAATGTGTCCTCCGTTCTCAAATCGAGCGCTTGTAAAAGTTTCTTACAATGAATTTGATTTCCGGTGAGGTTGTACATTTTTCCTCTTTCAAGTAAAACGTTGTTTGGATCACTTGTTTCGATATAATTTATTCTCTCAATTTGAATTTTGCTTTCTTCGTTGGAAGTGTAATCCAATTGTTTGTTTTCTTGGAAAGACATAGCTTTCTGCATACTGGTAAGCGTATCGAAAATGGTGCTTAATGAAAATAGGATTTTCTCGATGCTTGAAATAACCAATACAATCACGATTTCAGCACCAAGGAATTGTCCAATGCTAATCTTTTGCTCCACAGCAAGCAGGCTTCCTAGAAGAAGCATTCCGCCAACGGTTATAATTTTGAATGCCAAAAACGCATTCTGTTTTTGAAGCAGAAGTTTGAAATGAAAACGTTTCGATAGAAGGTAATCTTCTGAAATTTTATTCGCTTCGTCGAAGGCGAAATCGGAGTTCGGACGATTGAATTTTTTACGGAACAATTCAGCAAGAGAAAGCCAATTAACCATTTCATATTTCGCACGTGACTCTTCGTAACTCGAAAGCACGGCCATATTGAATTTCCAGCGAAGAAGTGCAACGAATAAAAAGACAAATGAAAGACCGAACAGAAAAAACATAGGGTGGTAAAACGATATCAGTAACAACCCGAATGTAAGCTGAAGGGAAGCGAAGAGAAGGTCGATGAATAACTTGCTAAACCCTTTCTGCAAATAGCTGATCTCGATAAAGTACTTCGCAAATCCGCGATCATTCGATGTTGGATTTTGATTTAAGATACGGCGTAGGTAAGTGAATGCCAATTGCACGAACAAACGTTGTTCAACATCTTCACCTTCCTTCATTAATCGAATTTGTAAGCGACCATTCAGCCAAACAAAGAACAAAATAAGAATGAGTATGGCATACATGCCCGGACGAACTTCTTGCGCAGTAACGAAGGTTAAGAGCAATTGAACACCAACGGGAATGGCCAACGAAAATAGACCAGCAAGTGATGAGAGAAGAATGACCTTTCGGATAAAATACTTTTCAAGATGAAGCAGTTCGCTTAACGTCTTGTAAATGGAGCTTGTTGATTCAGCCATGGTTTCTGAAAAATGACTTTTGTCATACTATTCAAAGCGCTAATGTAAGTGAAGAATTGTAAAACGACTATTATCCCTTCATACTATTTTCAGAGTAGTTCTCCCATTTGTCAAGAACAGCTTGCATGTCGGCAGGAAGTGCGCTCTCAAAACTCATCCATTCGCCAGTTGTTGGATGGGTGAAAGATAAAGTACGCGCGTGCAATGCCTGACGAGGCAACAAGTCCAAACAATTTTGTACGAATTGCTTATACTTGGTGAAGGTTGTTCCTTTCAAGACTTTATCTCCGCCATATTCGAAATCGCCAAACAAGGTATGTCCTATATGCTTCATGTGAACACGAATCTGATGCGTCCTTCCGGTCTCTAGTTTGCACTCTACCAAGGTTACGTAGCCATATCGCTTTAGGACTTTGTAATGGGTTACAGCGTGCTTGCCGTGATCGCCTTCCGGAAATACGGTGAACACTTTTCTATCTTTCAGACTGCGACCGGTGTTTCCAATCACTGTTCCGTCTTCCTTCACATCTCCCCAAACCAATGCCACATATCTTCTGTCTATGGTGCGATCAAAAAATTGTTTGCCCAAATGTGTAAGCGCTTCCTCAGTCTTCGCAATAACCATTAATCCCGTAGTGTTCTTATCCAGTCTGTGAACCAATCCTGGACGGGCATCGCTGTTAATGGGTAAATTCTGAAAGTGAAAGAGCATGGCATTAA
>JBJOPP010000045.1:0-3485 GCA_046050685.1 Bacteroidota bacterium | reverse complement strand
AATGTTACTCATAATTACAAATTGCGTTTGCGTAGTTCTTCCAACTCATGTTCTCGGTTGCCTTCGCAACATTGTCTCTATTGATGGGTGAATCTAAGAACTTGACCATTTGATTTTTCATACTTTGAATATCGTTGGCTTCAGCCAAATAGCCGTTAAATCCGTCTACTATTGTTTCTGGAAAATGTCCAACTTTAGTCGCCAAAATGGGCATCTTGAAATTGTAACTCAACGACTCTATGCCGCTTGGTGTAGCAGTTCGGTAAAACAAAACGGCTGCATCAGAAACCTGAAAAAACTTCGGCAATTCTTCATTCGAGATGAATCGATTGAACACTACGCAGTTTTCTTGAACACCTAATTTCTCTATCCATTCAAGCGGATTGTCTTCGCGCTCATCGTCAGACTTTCGAAGAACCAACTTCTTCGCCCAACCGAATAACATTTGCTTGAACTTGGTGCTCCACTTCGAATCGTCGAGCGTCTTCCAAAAAGACTCTCCACAAATTAAAAACGAAACGTCGTCTCTCTCCTTACACAACTCTGCGAATGCCTGAATGGCCAAGTCCAGTCCTTTGTACTTCCGAATGAATCCGAAATACAAAAAGACATGCTTCTTCAGTCCCAACTTCGCCTTTTCTTCTTCAACATTGAAATTGGAGATTGGCTTATACAAATCATAAATCGGATGATACAACTTCACAACTGAAGTGTATTTCTTTTCATGAATATCAAGCTTATCCACCAAACCGAATGAACGTTCGGGAAATACCGTTTTCAATTCTTCAAACGTATGCAGCGCATGCACCACAAAGGACGAAGCGTGCTTCAAGGCATACTTCGTCAAAAACTTATCTATTGAGCTGTGCTCTTTCTGAATCACAAAATGAATGTCGAACACAACATGAATACCTGCCTTGCGCAGGCGCTTCGCAATGAAAGCCATGGGCAATCCTTGCAGCGCAATGCTCCACTGAAACGTTACCATTTCTGGCTTCAATGAAATAATGTAATCGGAGGTTTCCTTCCAACTGAATGGATTGTTGTAGTTCGTTAGGTAAGTCACTTTCACGCGACTTCCTTGCAGTAAGTCTGTTGTGCTGCTTTTGTCTACGAACTCTCTTGGGATAATCGCTGGATACTGTTGCGTCCAACTCACAATATGAACATTGTTCTGCTCTTCCTTGTCCAATGCCAACGCCAACGAAGTGTTGTAGTTCTGCATTCCGCCTTTGAATCGCGGACCCGGACCGAAGCAAACAATGGTTCTGTTTTTCATTTACTGCTGTGCCGCTAATTTTTTCACTGCCGCTTCGTACACGCGCTTCATTCCTTCTTCTATGGAAATCTTTGCTTTCCATCCCAACTTCTCTTGAACGAACGTCATGTCGCAATAACGCGAGTGCACTCCTACCGGCTTATCCAACAACGGCTTTATTGTTGGCTCGTATCCTGCATATCCGCAGAACACACGAATAATTTCATTGAAGGAAGTGAGTTTCCCCATTCCAATATTGATGGCTGTTCCATCGTGAATGTGATCCATGGCCAAGAGAATGCAGTCGATTACATCGTCGATGTGAACGAAGTCTCTTCCTTGGTTACCACTTCCCCACACTTCAAATGGATCTTCTTTCTTCGCTGCGCGCGCGGCAATGGCAGGAACGGGATACGTTAAATCTTGGTCTTCACCGTAACCACTGAATGGACGAATGCATGTCACCTTCAAACCGTAATGTGAAGCGGCAATCTTCGCTAAGAACTCTCCGGTTAATTTGCTCCATCCGTAGGTCATATCGGGCTCACCCATTTTTTTGAAATCGATGTCAGACTCTTTCAAAGCTATTGCTCCGTCAACTGTTTGAAGATCGATTGGATAAGCCGCAGAGGAACTCGGATACATGAGTCTTTCTGGTTTGTAGCGACAAGCCCAGTAAAACATTTCAGCATCAATAGCAAGGTCTAATGCCACTGCCATCGGGTCTCCATCTATCTTACTTCTTCCACCTACAATAGCAGCGAAGTGGAAGACGTCGTTGATGCGATCAATTTCAAATTGAAAATTCTTTTCGAAGTATTTTTCATCTTCCGAGAAAGCGCGCATCACCTTCAACGCATCGGCATGAATAAACAACAATCTTCCGTTGTACACCGTGAAGCCTTCACCGTAATTGGTTTTGGTGGCGTTCAGCCAAGTGTCTGGATGTGTTCCAACCGATAAATCATCGATGAAAATTAACTGCGCCTCGGTGGTATTGAAGAGTCTCTTCACCATGTTTCTTCCCACAAAACCACAACCGCCGGTAATTAAATGCGTAACCTTATTCATGTTGTAAAAATACATCAATCATTCCAAGTGCGGCACTTTCCGATTAACTTCGCAACAAGAGATAAATCAGATGCAAAAACTTCAAAATTTGGCCTTAGGGCAATGGGTTTCAGGAAGCGGAACCGGCACCGAATTGTTCGATGCTGTGAACGGAGAATTGATTACAGTTGCCGATAGCACAGGCTTGGATTTCGGTGCCATGCTGAACTACGGTCGCGAAACGGGTGGACCTGCACTGCGTAAAATGACCTTCCAAGAACGCGGAAGAATGTTGAAGGCACTTGCCCTTTATTTAACAGAGCGCAAAGCCGCGTATTACGCCGTAAGCGTGAAGACTGGTGCAACGAAGATTGACTCTTGGATTGATATTGACGGAGGTATTGGAAACTTGTTCGCTTACGCTTCGTTGCGCAAGCAGTTCCCAGACTCTTCCTTTTATGTAGACGGAGAATTGGCGAAGCTTTCGAAAGAAGGCACCTTCATTGGTCACCACATTATGGTTCCGAAGGAAGGGGTTGCGCTTCACATTAACGCATTCAACTTCCCGGTGTGGGGAATGTTGGAAAAAATCGCGGTGAATTTATTGGCGGGTGTTCCTGCAGTAGTAAAACCTGCGACACTTACTTCTTACGTTACTGAAGTTGTGGTTCGCGATATTCATGCTTCTGGAATTCTTCCTGAAGGAGCATTACAATTAATCTGCGGAAGTGCAAACGGCATTTTCGACCATTTGGAAATGCAAGACGTGGTGACATTCACCGGTTCTGCTTCAACCGGAAAAATGTTGAAGTCGCATCCGCGATTGGTAGACCAAGCGATTCCATTCACCATGGAAGCAGATTCGTTGAATGCCGCTATTCTCGGACTAGACGCTGCGCCAGGCACAGAAGAATTTGATTTATTCGTGAAGGAAGTTCGCAAAGAAATTACAGTGAAGTGCGGACAAAAATGTACAGCAGTAAGAAGAATTTTAGTTCCTGAAAAATATTTATCAGACGTTCAAGAAGCGCTTGTGAAAGCACTTGGACAAACTGCCATTGGTGATCCTCGCAATGAAAAAGTTCGCATGGGATCGTTGGCTGGAAAAGCGCAACGCGAAGACGTACTTGCAGCGTTGAATGAATTGAAAAAAGAGAGTGATGTTGTATTTGGAAAC
>JBJOPP010000044.1:0-2595 GCA_046050685.1 Bacteroidota bacterium | reverse complement strand
TCAAACTATTTCTGGATGTACTTTAAAGGCTAAGAACGCCGGTAGCGATTTTTGTCTGGTTCAATTGAGTTCAACGCCACCTGCAAATTACAATGTACAATATGCTGGTTGGGATGCAAGTGATGCCGCAACAGTAACTTCAGCAACATGTATTCACCACCCTTCTGGAGACTTAAAAAAGATTTCATTTGAAAACAACGCAGTTCCGCAAGGAACTTGGTCTGGTGCGCAAACATGGGATGTTCAACAGTGGGACGATGGAATTACAGAGCCAGGATCTTCAGGATCTCCTTTGTTTGACCAAAACCACAGAATCATTGGGCAATTGTTCGGTGGTGGTTCTGCATGTAACGGAGCGACTGAAAATGGACAAGGGGATTCCTATGGAAGATTCGGAGTAAGTTGGGACACAGGAGCTTCGGCATCTACTCGATTGAAAGAATGGTTAGATCCAGGAAATACAGGAATGCAAATTCTTGATGGTTACCCAACAGGGGCTGTTGTTGCTCAGTTAGACGCTTCAGCGGCGAGCATTACGAATGTTCCTTCAAACATTTGCGGATCATCTGTTTCTCCAGTTTTCTCTCTGATGAACAATGGGGCAACAACATTGACTTCTTGCACCATTCAATACACTGTGAATGGTGGTTCGGTTCAAACAATCAACTGGACAGGCTCTATTGCGCAATACGGTTCTGCGAATGTTAATCTTCCAGCGATAACACTTACAAACGGTGCCAACACCATTGTTGTGACGGTTGTGAATCCGAACGGTTCAACCGATGAGAACGCAAACAACAACTCAGTTTCTGTTTCTTGCAATGCTGTTGTAGGTCCAACTGTGACGATAAACGTTGATATCACTTTCGATAATTATTCGGAAGAAACATCATGGGAAATTCAACAAAACGGAACTGTAATTACATCTTCAAATGGAGTATATGCTGCCGGTAGTACTTCAATCAGTGAGTCTGTTTGTCTGGCTCCTGGTTGTTACGATTTCGTAATAAATGATGCTTACGGTGATGGCATTTGCTGTGCATACGGAAACGGAAGTTACGCGGTGTCAGATGCAGCAGGAACTTCACTAGCAGCAGGCGGAACTTTTACAACATCTGAAACGACCAACTTCTGTGTTTCAGGAAGTGGTGTTGAAATGATTTCAGAGACAGCAATCACCCTTTATCCAAACCCAGCTCAAAACGAAATTCAATTGATTGGAGCTTTGGCAAACTCTACTTTGTACATCATTGATGTTGCTGGAAACGTTGTTGTTTCAACAAAAACATTGAGCGCAAATGTTAAAGTAGACACTTCTTCTTTGGCAAATGGATATTATATCGTGAAGTTGGTTTCTGCTGGAAAAGTAGATTCCCTTCCTTTAATTATTAAAAAGTAAATAGATTCTCATCTATTGTGAATAAAAAGGCCCGTTAGACGGGCCTTTTTTATTGCTGCAAACTGAAGTGCAGAGTAATTTCGCAAGACTCATGGAAAAATCATTTGCAATTTGGATTTGGAACTTCTCAGCGATTGAATTGGCGCTACTTTCTATAGTGGCACTGTCATTTCTCGTTCAGTTATATTACAACTTGAAGTACTTCTTATCTGCAACGAAAGGAAAGAAAGTAGAAGGTGATTCTCCTGACGGAGTTTCTGTAATCGTTTGCGCTAGAAACGAAGAGGCGAACTTGATGGAGCTTATTCCAATTATCATGGAACAAGATTTTCCGAAGTTCCAATTGATTGTTGTAAACGATAGTAGCTGGGACGATACCGCTGATATACTCAAGGCTCTGCAGGTTTCTTATCCGAGCATGCATGTCATAGAAATTAACGAAGACAAACAGATGATGCAAGGAAAGAAGTTCGCTTTGACCTTGGGCATCAAAGCTGCAATGCACGATGTTGTTTTATTGACGGATGCTGATTGCAGACCAACGAGCCGCAATTGGATCACGGAAATGACAAAAGGAATTGGTGAGCGAAAGGAGATTGCACTTGGATTCAGTGGATATAAAAGGTATCCAGGATATTTAAACAAGCTCATTCGTTTCGATGCATTCATTACGGGCTTGAATTACCTCGGTTTCGCGAAAACCGGTAGACCATATATGGGAGTTGGAAGAAATTTATCATACACAAAAACTGCATTCTTTCGCATAGGTGGATTCCGCACCCATTACAAGCTAGCTTCTGGGGATGACGATTTATTCGTAAAAGAGGCTTCGACAGCACGAAATACGCAAAACATATTTCATTACGATGCTCAGACGGTTTCGGAACCGCACAAGACATGGTCGAAGTGGACATTTCAAAAGAAGAGACATTTTACAACAGCGCCGCTCTACAAAGGCGGGGTTAAGTTCTCTTTGATGTTATGGCCTTCAACATATTTTACGTTATGGCTATCGGCAATAGCACTTGCAATTGTCTATCAGAACCCATTGCTTTGGGCTGTTTTAGGAGGTTTTATTTTCTTGAGATATCTTACTCAATTCATTGTTTTAAATGTGTCTTGCAATAGACTGAAAATTTCGAAGGATATTCTTTGGCTATTCCCCTTGTTAGAGCATCACCTTTTTTTAGTACATT
>JBJOPP010000043.1:0-3832 GCA_046050685.1 Bacteroidota bacterium | reverse complement strand
AAATCCAAGTCAGCAGAAAGCGTAATTGGAACAATTGGATCTCCAAAATTTGAAGGTGTGTGAGAAATTAATGCAGGAGAAATCAAGGTAATTCCGTGCAAATAAAAGCCTTGAACAATTTCATTTCCATGAGGAGTTCCGTTTGTCAAATCTCCATCATTGTCATCAGCCAATAAAGCATCCAATAGAACATCGGTATATGCTTCTCCCTCGTTTCCATCTGCTGCTTCAGCTTGAAGTCCCGCGTATGCTCCCAAGAAAATAGGCATGGTCACAGTCCAATCGCTTCCCAGTAACAAGTGAGTATCCCACCATGCACCCATTATTATTTCGCCATCGGCATGAACCTCTCCAATAAGATCAATAGGATATACTTTTCTTTCGTTATCGTATCTGCGAATTGGATCTTGGTTATCAACATAGAATCCTACACCTAAAACTGGATTGTTCGAGCATGAAATAGCCCAATAATCGGCATACCCCTCACCCATTGCTCCATTTATGAAAAATGAACTTTGACTTTGATAGTAGTTGTCGTTAATGCCATGTCCATATTCATGAAAAACAACATCGGCAATCAAACTTGTTGCATTACATCCATTCGCCAATGCATAAAAGTTAATAGAGCTTCCATCGTAAAATGCGTTGCAATCTCCAGAGGTTAAATCAATGTTGGTTGGAAGTTGGAAGTCCATTCCTGTAAAGGTTGGCATCCAATATTTACAATGATCGTGTATGCGATTCACACTCTTGTATGCCGATAACTCTCTGTCATTTGCAGCGGTTGACATATCAATCGTGTTCAATCCAGCTTGAAGTGTCACATTCTTTTGAGGAGTCACTCCATTTGTATTAACCGTGCTCCAAGGTCCTTCAAGACGAACAATTGCATTCGACCCAGCATTTACACCAATGGTTGCTCCGCCCGTCAATCCCATAGGATAGTCAGTTCCAGAAACAGTCACATAAATGTTGTTCAAACCTTCAGTTGTAATTACGCCATAGGGATTTGTCATGTAAAGATTTCCATTCACCTGAACATCCACTACGAAATCTTCTTCATTCGGTTTAACGGGGCCACCCTCAGAATGAGAAACCAAATTTTTGCGCATCAAGATCTTTCCAGACACAGCATCAACATAAGTCAAATACTTTTGTGGAACATTTTGAGAATTGCGTGTTGAAACGGTCACTTCATATGCTGTTTTATAATCAAATGCTGTTGATGTAGGTACTGGCAAAATAAAAAGTTCAGCGCTTGACTGAATCGATTCGATATTCGTTGAAATTCCTTGTTGAGCAGCCAATCTAGCTTGTTGCTCTCCAATAGATGCCTTCGATTCGAGTTGAATATTCGGATGAACACCGAACGCGAACTGAACAACTTTTCCTTGAACCAGTTTCACAGAAGCTTTGCTGAACAAAACTTTCATTCCATTGAATTGCTGATCGAAAGTGATGTTTGTAAACTTCTCTGTTTTAATTTCAGGCTTCGCATTCAGCTGAATACTCCCATTGCAGAAAGCCTGATTCATTTCATTTAATATATTTTGAGCGCGCTCGGTGTCAGTGTTTCCATTGACAGAAATTGGATTTCCGAATGCTTTCGAAGGCATTCCGGTTCGCTCGTTAAATAACGAAGTCCATTTAGTATGTTGAGATTGAAATGTTTTCCAAACCGACTGGTTCGACAGTTCCATTTGTTTATCTGAATGATAGGCCTCTTCAGATTTGTAGAGTCTAACTTCTAGAGGATCATAGTTTCGCTCGATGTTACTTTGTCCCCATACAGAAAGAGATAAAAACAACGAAAGGCCTAAAAATATCTTATGCATTTTGATTAAGGTTTATGACCCTAAGAAACGAATAAAAGTTGAAACAAAAAAGCGAATTACTTTTTCTTTTCGGCCAAAAGAGAAAACATACTTTGCATTAATTCTTCACGAGCCAATAACTCACGCTCGAGTTTTTCCTTCTGTGCTTTCATCTCGTTCAATTCTACTTGAAGCGGATTCACATTGGTTGAAGTTGAATTATTCTTGTTTTCCATGTTCATCAGATGAACAAATATATTTCAATTTGCCGGAAAAAGTTACTCTAAAGTAAAAAAGTTCTTGAAAAATAGTTCTCGGCCCAACACAATTGAGGTTCTTCATCAAACAAAGCATAAACAGTACTGCCCGTGCCTGACATACTTGAATACAGTGCGCCAGCATGTAAGAGTGTAGATTTTATCTCGGCAATTTCAGGATACAATTGAAATACACTCTGTTCGAAATCATTCCGCAAATCCACCTTTTCAAAATCTTTGTTTTGAATGAATTCCTTCCAATTGAATTGCGATGATTTCGGTTGAATCCCTTGAAAAGCTTGGGCGGTAGAAATGTGAATGCCGGGATTCACAATCACCAAATACTTTCCTTCCAAATTGAAATCGATAGGATCTACCCCCTCGCCTCTTCCTGTTACCAATGCAGCTTTGTTTTTTATAAAAAACGGACAATCGCTTCCTAATTGTGCCGCGAAATCTTCCAACTGCGCAACACTCAAGTTCAATTGAAACAGTTCGTTGAGTGCCTTCAACATAAAAGAACCATCACTTGAACCTCCGCCCATTCCTGCGCCGCTGGGAATAATCTTATGCAGATGAATATGGACATTTCCAATTCCATGTGCCTCTTGAAGCAATTTCCATGCTTTGTACACAATATTTTTCTCGGTTGGAATATCAGAAGATTCTCCTGTGCAAACCAGCGATGTGTCTTCCGTTGCAGGAGTCACTTCCAAAATATCGCACAAGGGAATGGGAAGAAACAAACTCTCGAGATTGTGAAATCCGTCGGTTCGTTTCTCGGTGATGAACAAACCCAAATTTATTTTTGCGTTTGGAAAGACAATCATGTTAGTCGAGGTATCCCATTTGTGTCAAAGCGCGCGTATCGTTCCTCCACTTCTCCACTTTAACGAACATTTCCAAAAACACTTTCTTTCCTAAAAAGCTTTCCATGTCCTTGCGGGCATTTGTCCCTACTCGCTTCAACATGCTTCCTTGGTGTCCAATGATGATGGCCTTTTGCGATTCGCGTTCGGTAAGTATAACGGCTGAAATGCGAATAATGGTCGGCTCTTCTTTAAAGGCTTCAACAATGACTTCGCATGAATAAGGAATTTCGCGATCGTAAGTGGTGAAGATTTTTTCGCGAATAATTTCACTTACGAAGAAGCGTTGCGTGCGATCGGAGATTTCATCTTTCGGGAAGAAAGCTGGGTGTTCTGGTAGAACTGCTAGAATCTCGTTCAACAGCTCCTTTGTATAGATTTTCTCTAATGCAGATACAGGAAAAACCTTTGCATTTGGTAGAGCTTCGTTCCAAAACTGGAAAGCTTCGTTAGCCTTTTCAGTTCCGGCTTTATCGAATTTGTTTAACACCACGAAAATGGGTACTTCCATTTTCTTCAGGCGATTGAAGGTTTCTTCGTGGAGGCCTTTTTTGTCGAGAAGGTCAATGACAAGCAAAATAAGATCAGCATCCTTCAATGCCGTTCCCACTGATTTCATCATTCCTTCTTGCAATTTATACTTCGGATCAAGCACTCCTGGGGTGTCGCTGTAGACAATTTGATAGTCTTCATCGTTTAAAATACCCATTATTCGGTGACGCGTGGTTTGCGCTTTTGGTGTGACGATGCTTAGCTTTTCACCCATTAAAGCGTTCATTAGCGTAGACTTACCTGCATTGGGGTTGCCAATTAAGTTCACGAAACCCGCTTTGTGCGCGGATTTTTTTTCTCCTTCTTCTGATTTTTCTTGCATATTGCTTGTAAAATTAGT
>JBJOPP010000042.1:0-2733 GCA_046050685.1 Bacteroidota bacterium | reverse complement strand
TTCAAGAAAATTCATTTGGGATGCTCAATCTGTTGACATCAACGGAAAGAAACCAATGGCCATGAGCTTCTATCCGAAAGAAGGAAATCCGCTTTGGGAACAATACAGCACGCGTGTAGTTGCACACACTTTGAAGTCATACAGCGCACACACAATAGACTATCCTTATCCGGTTGCCATTAGCGTTCACGCGAAATGGATTGGCATGGAATACCCAATGATCTGCTTCAATGGTGGAAGACCTGAAGCCGATGGAACTTACAGCGAAGGAACAAAAACAGGTATGTTGTCGGTTATTATTCATGAAGTGGGACACAACTTTTTCCCGATGATTATCAATAGCGACGAGCGTCAGTGGACTTGGATGGACGAAGGATTGAACACCTTCTGCGAATACTTGGCAGAAAAAGAATGGGACCGTGAGTTCCCTATTCGTCGTGGTCCAGCAAGAAACATTGTCGATTATATGAAAGGAGATAAAACGAAAATGTCTCCAATTATGACGAACTCTGAAAGCATTTATCAATTTGGAAACAATGCCTACGGAAAGCCTGCAACTGGATTGAATATTATGCGTGAAACGATTATGGGCAGAGAGTTGTTCGACTACGCATTCAAAGAATATTGCAGAAGATGGGCATTCAGACATCCGACACCTGAAGACTTCTTCCGCACCATGGAAGATGCAAGTGCCGTTGACTTAGATTGGTTCTGGAGAGGATGGTTCTACACCACAGAGCATTGCGACATGAACTTGAAGAGTGTTCGTGAATTCACGATTAACGGACATGATCCAAAAGTTGAAAAGGCTTTGTTGAAAGCAAAAGCCGATGCACAACCTGCAGACATCTCATTAACCAGAGATAAGCAAGAAGGAATTATTCCGATTGTAGATCAGAATCCTGTTACTCGCGACAAGTATAACGATGACAATCCGTATGCAGTAACTCCTGAAGACGAAAAGAAATACGAGGATTACAAAAAGAACTTAACTCCTGAGGAGCAGAAGTTGTTGAATGAAACGAACTACTTCTATGAAGTGAGTGTAGAAAATGCTGGCGGATTGATCATGCCTTTGATTTTCGAATTCACGTTTGAAGATGGAACAAAGCAAATTGAGCGCATCCCGGCTGAAATCTGGAAGATGTCTGAACCTGTTGCGAACAAAGTCTTCCGCTTCGGAAAGAAAGTGACCAACATTGCGTTAGATCCATTGTTGGAAACAGCAGACGTAGAGTTGAACAACAATTTCTGGCCAACGAGAAATGTGCCTTCGCAATTCGAATTGTTTAAACAAAAACGTTAACAGGGGCGAAAAATATTTCGCCCTTAAATGAGATTGAGCCTGTTCAAAAGCGATTCCTTAAAATTGCGTCCGATGCTAATTTCTGCAGAAGGCATTTTAATCATTTGTCGCGCCATGTCAATGTCTTCAATGCAATTGAGGTTAATGACAGAGCTGCGGTTGACTTGAAGAAAATCTTTTTGTGGAAGTTTGGCTTGAAGTTCTTTCAAAGAAATTTTACAATTCACGAGGCGTTGAGCTACTGATATGCTGCTGTACTTTCCATCAACTTCAATGTATTCAATATCGGCAATGGCAATCTTCTTCAACTTATTGCCAATACGTGTGTAAAGGCAACCTTCAACAGGCATGCTCTCGGTAACGAAACCGATTGTCTCGTTCGAGTGCTCCACGGCAAGATCAATGCTTCTTTCCAATTCAACACGAACAATAGGCTTCGAAATGAATGCCAACGGTGCCAATTTCTTTGCTTTGTTGAATGTATCTGAATTAGCATTTCCAGTTAAAAACAGCAACGGACATTTTCTAATTTGAAGAAGCTTCTTCGACAATTCAATACCATCAATGTCTCCTTTAATTTCAATATCTGAAATAACCACATGCGGATGGTGAACCGAAAAAGCCACTAAAGCATCTACTGCGTTATCTACTGAAGCCACAATGGTGTGACCTAAATCGGAAATAATAACATCTAATAATGCTCGAATGAGCTCGTCATCTTCAACGATCAGTATTCGAATTTTCGCAGTTTCCGAAACTATCAAATCGTTCTTTTCATCCATATCATTCAAGTTGTTCATCATTGTGCTAAATAACAAACAATAAAACTAACAAACAATACCACAATGTCAAGTGTTGAAAAGCCATAATTTCAAAATGGAAATTCTGCTTTAATTTTGCAACGTATGAATATTTTCGCTCAAACAGAAACTGAAGAAGAAGTATTGCTCGAAGTTGTTACCGATGAACAATATCAGATTGTTGTCTTCAACGACGATGTTAATACGTTTGATCATGTCATTCAATCGTTAATGACTATTTGTAAACACGAATGGATTCAGGCAGAACAGTGTGCTTTGCTGATTCATACTACAGGAAAAACTGTAGTGAAATCTGGTCCATACAAAGAGATGGAGCGCATGTGCACTGCTCTTCACGACAGAAGCATCACAGCTGAAATCGAAAAGAAATAAGCATGTCGAACACGCGTTTGGATCAAATTCTAAAAATGTTAGAGACGCATCCGAACGACCCGTTCCTGCATTACGCAACGGCTCTAGAGTATGAGAAGCTCGAGCAAAATGAACGGGCCATTGAAATTTTAGAAAAACTACTGGTTACTCAATCGGAATATTTGCCCACATATTTCAAAACCGGACAGCTTCACGAGTTGGTCGGAAACAACGAGCGTGCGATAGAACTTTATC
>JBJOPP010000041.1:0-2740 GCA_046050685.1 Bacteroidota bacterium | reverse complement strand
ATTAAAAATTGATTTTTTTCCAGGGCAATATTTGAATACAGCCTTCTCTGGATTTTTAACTTTTTACTTACCCTTTTTTATAGGTAACTATTTTTTAATATTTTACAAGAACAGATTCTTAAAACTAATGAGAAAAAGAAGGCTTCATTCCGATGGCAAGGCGTTTATTTTTTATTTCTTTTTTTCGGGTTTACTATTCTTTGGTATAATTCTCTTTGGAAAAGTTTTTCTAGTTTGAAAATTATTAAAGAATTGAGATTAGAATCTCAGTTTCATTGCAGAATAATAAAGACCAATAACGCAGTTCCAATTACGCAGTTCAAACTATTCTCAAGGTGAGAGAAGTTAAGAGAGGTTAAGAAAAGGGAAGACTAACAACAAAGTTCCAATTACGCAGTAGGAATAAAACCTACGGTTTTCCCATTACGAAGTAGGAATAAAACCGTAGGTTTTCAAATAACGAAGTTCTATTATTTCGTGAATCGCTCAATCACCGGAGGAGTAACACCGGTTGATGAGAAGCCGCCGTCGTGGAAGAGGTTTTGCATGGTTACGTAGCGGGTTAAGTCGCTGAATAACGAGATGCAATAGTCTGCACATGCCAATGCGTCTGCGTTTCCAAGTGGAGACATTTCTTCAGCGAAACTGATGAAGCCGTCGAATCCTTTTACGCCTGATCCAGCAGTAGTAACTGTTGGAGATTGAGAAATTGTGTTGATACGCACTTTCTTCGCTGCACCGTAATGGTAACCGAAGCTGCGCGCAATGCTTTCCAACAACGCCTTCGCGTCTGCCATGTCTGAATAATCTGGGAACGTACGTTGAGCAGCAATGTAACTCAATGCAACAACACTTCCCCAATCGCTTATGGCGTCTTTCTTATAGGCAGTGGCCAACATTTTGTGCAACGACATAGCGCTTACGTCTAACGATTGCTTGTACCACTCGTAATTCAAATCGGTGTAGTGTCTTCCTTTACGAACGTTTGGAGACATGCCAATGCTGTGTAGAACGAAGTCTACTTTTCCACCGAAGTGTTCCATAGACTTGTCGAACAAGTTCTCTAAATCTGCTTCGTTCGTTGCATCGGCAGCAATAATTGGAGCGTTAATCTTTTCAGCCAAGCCGTTGATTTCACCCATACGCATAGCAATTGGAGCGTTGGTTAAAACAATCTGAGCGCCTTCTTCTGCAGCACGTTCAGCTACTTTCCATGCGATACTCATGTTGTTTAACGCACCACTGATAATTCCTTTTTTGCCTTTGAGTAATTGACTTGACATAGTATTAAGATTTAGACCTCAAAAATACATTTTTTATTTCATTGAAACTTCCTGAACTGAAAGCATATTCACAATGAGATGTTCAATAAAGCGTGTTTGTATTAAAAGTTGGGAAGCATCTAGATTGCAAGCAAAGATGTTACACAAGATTGCGAGCAAAGATGTTTCACAAGATAGCAAGGATGTGAAGCATTTTTCCCAATCTTCCCTTCTCTTACCCTTTCTTAACTATTCTTCCCTTAAAGAATTTCCGCGTAAAAACTCATCAACACCCATTCTTCTTTTCCCCTCTAATTGAACTTCCAAAAGATTGTAATAACCGCCATTCACCGCCAACTTCAAAAACGTTTTGTTGTCGGAATGAAAAGAACCCAACTCGAATGAATGTTCGGTTTCTTCCGGAAGGCCTTTGTGAATTTTTAAGATCTTACCTTGAAAAGTAGTGAAAGCTCCGGGGAAGGGAGTCACGCCGCGAACACGGTTGTGAACCACTGCTGGAGTGTCCGTCAATCGGACCCTTCCATCTTCTTTCAAAAGTTTAGGTGCGTGCTTTAATTCGCTGGTAATAAGTTCTTCTTGCGCTATTGGTTGAATCTTTCCTTCTTCC
The DNA here is from genome assembly GCA_046050685.1 of Bacteroidota bacterium. Classification (GTDB taxonomy): domain Bacteria; phylum Bacteroidota; class Bacteroidia; order Flavobacteriales_D; family Sanyastnellaceae; genus CAIZGX01. Next base: position 850 of record JBJOPP010000041.1, on the reverse strand, counting down.
AAAAGATCAATGCTTCGAACCAACAATTCAGCTCCTTCATGCATCATGCGCTCGTACAATTCGCCAGCTGTTTCGTTCGGACCAACGATCATTTTATGCTGACCCAAAACTTCTCCAGTATCTATTTCATGCTTCAATCGGAAGGTCGTGCATCCGGTTTCTGTTTCGCCATTCATGACCGCCCATTGAATAGGAGCAGCTCCACGGTATTGCGGAAGGAGGGAACCGTGCAAATTCAATGTGCCCAATCGAGGCATGTTCCAAACCACTTCAGGTAACATGCGGAAAGCGACAACCACGAATAAATCGGCATTCAAGTTTTTCAAATCTTGAATGAAGGTCTCGTCGCGTAATTTTTCAGGTTGAAACAAATTCAAACCGTGTTGAACCGCAAACTTCTTCACATCGCTTTCGTTCAACTGCTGTCCGCGTCCCGCTGGTTTATCCGGAGCAGTAACTACGCCAACAACTTCGTGTTTGCTGTTCACCAGCGCATTCAGCGAAGTGGTCGCAAATTCAGGAGTGCCAAGAAAAACAATGCGTAATGACATTAGATGTTGAAGTATTGCGAAGCCTGTTCGTGCGGAGAAACAATTTTGTAATAGTATTTTCCAGCAGAAAGCTGATTCTTTTCAAAGGTGAAAATATGATCTCCTTTCGGAAACTCTTCGTTGGCGAGTGTTAGAATTGATTGATTCTCTTCGTTGAATATCTGAATGTCTAAATGCATCTTCATGTTCAAGGTCAATGCGATTTGTCCTTGTCCAGCTTCTGTCCAATTCAATTGATTTGGAAGAGCAGGATATAAATTCTGAACATGCTGCTTGCGCATCACATGCAGCATACGCTT
>JBJOPP010000040.1:0-3719 GCA_046050685.1 Bacteroidota bacterium | reverse complement strand
GTGATTGGCGTGAATCGCATTGGGGAAGATGGTAACGGGCACGCCTACAGCGGCGATTCGGCCATTGTGAATTTCCGTGGTGAACCAGTTCAAGAACTTTCGTTGGAAGAATTGAATGCCTTCCGCGAGAAGTTTCCTGCGCTAAACGATGCCGATTCGTTTCAACTTAAATAGAAAAACAGAAGGTGAGCATCTTGTTCCACCCTTTGAATTCATTCATATTCAAAATCATTTTATCCTTCGAAAACGCCAGCGAAAGCTCGGCGTTTTTGTTTGTTCCAAGTGGAAGGAAAAAACCTGTGCTGAAGTAGTATCCAAATCCAATTCCTGTTTGCGGACGGTAGTTGATCATTTGCGCAGGATTCGCCGCACCAATAATTAACTCATAATTACGATCTCCGACAATAGCAACGTTGTTAATCACCTTCGTTCCCAACATACTTCCACCAAATTGCATGAAGTACAGTCCGTTTCCACTTAGCGCCCATCCAGTGCGATAACCCAACGCTAAGTTCAAGCGCTGTTCATTTCCTTCAATATTAAAAATACGAATATCCGTTTGACCGTTTTGCTGCGCAGAAGTACCGTTCAATTGCATGGTGAATCTATCATAAGCCCTCACTTTACACACATTCAAATCGAAAATAAGTGAAGATTTATTGTTGAAATCATATGCAGTCTGAAAGCCAATGTTAAAGCCCCCGTTGTATCGCATAGCTATGGGATATGCATCATACGGAAACTGAAATCCGGTTGCGTTAAAGTAATTGGTAATGTATTGTGTCTCCTGGGGAGTCAGGTTCAAGCGTTCTTCAATGCTATACATGCGCACACCGTTCGGATCTATGTTGTTGTCGTAGAAACCGCTTCCGTTGTAATAGTTCGCAGAAACCTTCGAGGGGAAGTACATGCCCATGTTAAGTCCGAAGCGAAATCCTTTGCGCTCATCGCTATCTTGAGCGAACACGCTGGAAACCATAAGACTTAAGTAGCAGAGAGATATGAACAAGAAACTTTTTTTCATAACAATAGGTGATTGTCTTCAAAAATAAGCCGAAATTCGAGGCCACGGAGAAAAGATGTTGTACGCAATTACAGATATTGAAACGACCGGCGGAAGGGCTGAGCAAGGTAGCATTACTGAAATTGCTATTCTCTTGCACGATGGGCAAAAGGTGGTAGATGCCTATCAAACCCTTATTAATCCTGAAAAAAGACTTCCTCCATTCGTAGTACAACTCACCGGAATTACAGACGCTATGCTTTCAAGAGCTCCAGTGTTTGAAGATGTGGCCGACGAAATCTACGACATGCTGAAAGACGCGGTCTTCGTGGCTCACAACGTGAACTTCGATTTCAATTTCATTAAGGAAGAGTTCAATGCCATTGGCTACGCCTGGACTCCACAGCGTTTGTGTACCATTCGTTTGGCGCGCAAGGCGTTTCCAAACATGACACGCTACGGTCTCGATAATTTGTGTCGCGAGTTGAACATTACCAACGCCAGCGCGCATCGTGCCATGGGCGATACCAAAGCTACTGCGGAGTTGTTCGATAAGGTTGTTGAAGAAATTGGTTTAGACGGTGTGAATTCCATGTTGGGAAGAGGCCATGCCGAAGCCTACTTGCCGCATCATCTTCCGGAAGACACAATAGACAAGCTTCCCAAAGCAACAGGTGTGTATTACATGCGCGACAACAAGGGCAAGCCCATATACATTGGCAAAGCGAAGAACATTCGCAAGCGCATTAAAGAGCATTTTCAAAACGGAGAACCTGAAAAGAAGATTTCGTTTTCAAATGAAGTGCATCACATCGATTACGTAGAGACTTCTTCAGAGTTGGTAGCGTTTCTGTTGGAAGACCAAGAGATTCGCGCACACGCTCCGAAATACAACGCTGCGCAGAAGAAGAAACGTCCGAAAGTTGGATTGTTTCAATTTGAGGATCAACAAGGTTATTTGCGATTGATGGCTGCGCAGCTTTCTGGACAAAAAACACCATTGCGTATTTTTCCAACCTTGCCGCAAGCCAACAAATGGTTGGTGAAGTTTTGCAGTTATCACGGTTTCTCGTTGAAAGCCATTGGCATGTTCAGCGAAGAAGAATTGTCTGCACGTGAAGAGCATAACACGCGCATGCTCGAAGCCATGAAGCAGGCCTTCAATCCGCAGCACGCTATTCTAACTCATCGCGGCAGAGAGCACGGCGAGTATGTTTTTGTTTTGGTTGAAGATGGACTGCCCAAGGGTTACGGTTTCATAAATGAACACGTAGACACCATTACTTCTGTAGACGATTTAGTAGATCGAATTACGCCTTTGAAAACTTCGGAATTGAGCGCTGGGTTTATTCAGCATTTCATGGATGCCCCGCAAGGACATCGCGTGAAACCGCTTACGCAGTCAGGCGTTTGAAGAGATACTTCGAAACAATAAACGGTACAACAATCAGCATTTGAAGTGCATTCAAGTACTCGTTCTTCAATCGAATTTCTTCTTTATACAATTTCCATACGTAACGTTTTGAAAGTCCGTTTGCATCGCATCGCGCCACGGTCTCATTCACGTATTCAACCGTTACATTTTTATTTTTTAGGTGGAAGTGAAACTCGTAATCGCCCAAGATTTGGTACGTTGTATTGAAGTTTCGTTCTTGAAATAACGAGCGTCTGTAGAGCACTCCTTGTTGGTGAAGCGTGTGTTTCCAGATCATTCCATTTGGAAATGAAGGGATGTGAATTTTCGTCGTGGCGCTGTGTGAAAGCCCCGTGTTTTCAACGTTTCCAAAGACGAGGTCTGATTGCGCACCGCGAGAAATTAAATTCGAAAGTGTGTTTTCGTTCGCCAAGATATCGTCGCTTCCTAAGAGGTAAATCCATTCACCTTTTGCAGCAGCAATGCCTTTGTTCATGGCGTCGTAAACACCGTTGTCTTTTTCGTGAATGAAGGTAATGGGGAAAGGGTAGGAAGGAAGCGAATGAAACGATTCGGGTTCATTTGCTCCGTCTACAATTACAACTTCAAGTTGAATGTTTTTTTGTGAAGCAATGCTGTCGAGGGCCTGCGCAATGCGTGCGTCTCGGAAGGTTGGAATAATAACGGTGCATTGCATACGGAAGCGTTAGGCGATGGCTTCTTCTATTTCCTCTGGACGTGGAGACTCGATGAGTTTTTTTCCTTTGCACAGAACAATGCGTGAGCTGTATTTGCGCATAGCATCGTAGTCGTGCGAAGCCATAACCACAGCGGTTCCGCCTTCGCTAATCATTTTCAATAAATCTAAAATGCCTTTGGCTGTGGAAGGATCTAAGTTACCCGTAGGCTCATCGGCAATAATCAAATGCGGAGAGTTCAACAACGCTCGGGCAATAGCCAAGCGTTGTTGTTCTCCACCACTTAATTCAAATGGCATTTTTTGTTTCTTTTCTGAAAGTCCAACGAGTTCTAACACGTCGTCTATGCGACTGTGAATGGCGGAACTTTTGTTCCATCCCGTTGCACGCAAAACAAATTCTAAATTGTCAGAAACCGAGCGGTCGGTGAGCAATTCAAAATTCTGAAAGACGATTCCCAATTTTCTTCGAAGCTCTGAAATGCGCTTCAGCGTTAGTTTGCGTAAATCTGCGTTGCACACTTCACCCTTCCCATTTTTCAATGGAATGTCGGCGTAAAGTGTTTTCAATAAACTCGATTTTCCACTTCCTGTTTTACCAATAA
>JBJOPP010000039.1:0-7553 GCA_046050685.1 Bacteroidota bacterium | reverse complement strand
GCTACATCGCTTTTCAAAATTCTTCCGCCAGGACCTGTTCCGCTTACTTGCGCAGCAGAAACATTGTTCTCTGCCATCATTTTTGCAGCAGCTGGCGCAGCATGTCCCGCTGCATAACTCGGTGCTGGTCCAGGAGATGGCGCAGCAGCGGGCGCAGGGGCTGGTGCAGCAACTGGAGCCGCTTCCACTTTCGGTGCGGCAACCGGTGCAGGCGCACTGCCTTGCTTCGAGGTGTCAATGGTTGCCGCTGTTGCTCCAACCGCTACAGTGTCGCCTGCTTCAGCAAGAATGGTAATTTCACCAGACGCTTCAGCAGTCATCTCCAACGTAGCTTTGTCGGAATCAATTTCCGCAATCACTTGTCCGTTTTGAACGAAGTCGCCAGACTTTACAACCCAGTTGGCAATCTGAACTTCGCTAATACTCTCACCTGGAGAGGGAACTTTAATTTCAATTACTGACATACTTCTATTTTTTAGGCTTTAGAAACCTTATCAAACAAGGTGGTTATCATTTTATTCATTCGCATCTCATGCACACGCGGAGAACCGGTAGCCGGAGAAGCTGACGCTGGCAAACTTACAACGTCTAAATTTAAGTCACGCAATGCGCGCATCATGTAGCTCCAAGCACCCATGTTTTCTGGCTCTTCCTGACACCATACCAACTGCGCTTTCTTACCATATTTTCCAAGCAATTCACGAATTTGCTTTTCAGGAAGAGGATAAAGCTGCTCAATACGCACCAATGAAATCTCGTCGGTTAAGCCGCGCTTCTCTTTTTCTTCCAACAATTCGTAATACACTTTTCCGGTGCACAACGCAACCACTTTGGTTTGCTTGCGCGCCTTAATGTTGTCGTCGATCACTTCGCGGAATCCACCTTTCGCCAAGTCTTCGATTTTCGAAACGGCTTTTGGATAACGCAATAATTTTTTCGGAGTGAACACAACCAACGGCTTGCGGTATTCCGTCTTCACTTGTCTGCGAAGCAGGTGGAACATGTTCGAAGGAACGGTACAGTTCGCCACTTGAATGTTCAATTCAGCAGCCAATTGTAAGAAACGTTCCATACGTCCAGAGCTGTGCTCCGATCCTTGTCCTTCAAATCCGTGAGGAAGAAGAATGGTTATTCCATTCATGGTGCGCCATTTGTCTTCAGCAGCAGCAATGAATTGGTCGAACATAATCTGTGCTCCGTTATTGAAGTCACCGAACTGCGCTTCCCAAATGGTCAATCCTTGCGGTGTTCCAAAGGCATATCCATAATCGAATCCAAGCACACCATACTCACTCAACAAACTGTTGTAGATCGAAAGCTTCGCTTGTTTCGGACTAATTTCATTCAAAGGAACAATGCGCTTCTCTTCATCTTCATCTGTTTTAACAACAGCGTGTCTGTGCGAGAATGTTCCGCGCTCAACGTCTTGTCCAGAGATTCGAATAGGATGTCCTTCTTCCAACAAAGTTGCATACGCCAATAACTCTCCAAGCGCCCAATCCAAGGCGTTGCTGTCGAGCATGGTTCTGCGGTCTTCAAATACTTTTTCAATCTTGCGGAAGAATTTTTCGCCTTGTGGAAGGGTCGAAATCTTCATTCCCAATTCTAACAATTTCTTTTTCGCAACAGCTGTTTCAATGCTCTGCTCGAAGTCTTTTTCAGAAGCAACGCGAATGTCTTTCCAAGTCTCTTCCAAGAAATGCTTGACATGCGCTTGCTTCACACTGCGCGACTTTTCGTATTGCTCATCTAAATGCGCTTCGAAGGTTGTCTTCGCCGCGTTTACTTCATCTTGTGTTAGGACACCTTCACCCATTAATTTGTTTGCATACAAATCACGCAAGCTCAAGTGAGAAGCAATGGCTTTGTACAAACTCGGCTGAGTGAACTTAGGCTCATCGCCTTCGTTGTGTCCGTATTTGCGGTATCCCAAAAGGTCAACAAATACATCCATGTTGAAAGCCATACGGTAATCGAAGGCAATCTTCATGGTTTGAATAACCGCTTCAACATCGTCTGCGTTCACGTGGAATACAGGACACAGCGTGGTTTTTGCAACGTCTGTGCAATAGGTTGAAGATCTTCCGTCTAAATAATTCGTGGTGAAACCGACTTGGTTGTTGGTTACAATGTGAACAGTACCACCTGCGCGGTAACCTGCTAATTGCGCCATTTGAACCACTTCGTAAACGATACCTTGTCCAGCGATTGCGGCATCTCCGTGAATCAACACAGGAACAATTTTATTTTCCGAATGAAGGTAATGATCAATTTTCGCACGGGTCAATCCTTCCACCACCGGATTCACCGCTTCAAGGTGAGACGGGTTAGGGCAGAGGGTTAAGTGAACGTTGTTTCCATTTGGAGTCACTCGGTCAATCGAATAACCGAAGTGATACTTCACGTCTCCGTCGAAAACGCCGTCATCGTCGAAGGCTACTCCGTCGAATTCAGCAAATATTTCTTCTTGTGGTTTGCCCATGATGTTGGTAAGAACATTCAGGCGACCACGGTGAGCCATTCCAATTACAAATTCTGAAACGCCTTTGTCGGCACCGTCTCTAACCATATAGTCCATGGCCGGAACCACAGCCTCACATCCTTCAACACTGAATCTTTTTTGTCCAACGAACTTTCTTTGAATGTACTGTTCGAAGGTGGTAGCCTTGTTCACCATGTCGAAGATTTGCTTCTTCTCATCGGTGGTGAACGGGGTTTTCTTCACGGCTTCAAGGCGTGAGCGCAACCATTGAATTTTTTCTGGATCGCGAATGTACATGTACTCTGCGCCAATGCTTTCGCAGTAGCAAGACTGTAAATGCGCGACAATGTCTTTCAATTTAACATCGCCCAATCCCACTTCTACACCTGCATGAAATACAGACTCAAGATCGGCTTTGGTTAATCCGAAGTTCTCGATGTCGAGGTTCGGAGAATATTTTCTTCGCTCACGCACCGGATTGGTGTGTGTGAAAAGGTGACCGCGTTGGCGGTATGCGTTAATCAGATTAATAACCTTGAATTCCTTGTGCATGCCGTCGTCGCCGATAGATGCAGTGTCTCTAGAGAGCACAGGAAAAGAGGAGTGTTGAAATTCGAATCCTTCAAAAAAACGTCTCCAAGAAATATCTAGAGAAGAGGGATCTTGCTGGTATTGGTTATACAGCGCTTCAATCGTGTTCACATCGGCATTGCCGAGATAAGAATTATCGTCCATCGCTTTCGTTTGAAAATACGGCTTCAAAGATAGGTATTTCTTACAAAAACGACCTTTCTATTTCAGTAAGATATGAACTGAAATAAATAAGGGTTAAAGGTTGTTCAAAGCCTTGATAATATTGGCTTCTACGCGACTTTCAACGTTGGAATAATCTTGCTTTATGAACGAGTCGCCGGTAACCTTTTCGAAAAGTTCAATGTAGCGATTGCTGATTTCTTCCAGCCAAGCGTCGGTCATTTCAGGCACTTGCTGTCCTTCTTTGCCCATGAAGCCTTCGCTGATTAGCCATTCGCGAACGAACTCTTTCGAAAGCTGACGTTGCTTTTCGCCAGCAGCCTGACGCTCGGCGTATCCTTCAGCATAAAAATAGCGAGAAGAATCGGGGGTGTGAATTTCATCCATGAGCACCACTTCGCCGTTGTGCTTTCCGAACTCGTATTTCGTGTCAACCAAGATGAGTCCGCGTTTCAACGCGAGCTCTGTTCCGCGCGCATAAAGCGCGTGGGTGTATTTTTCAAGAATCGCATAATCTTCAGCAGAAACGATTCCTTGCGCTATGATTTCTTCGCGACTAATGTCTTGGTCGTGACCTTCAGAAGCCTTGGTAGTAGGGGTAATGATGGGGGAAGGAAGTCTGTCGTGTTCTTTCAATCCTTCAGGAAGCGCAACGCCGCACAAGGTGCGCAGTCCGCTGCTGTAGGTTCTCCACGCATGTCCGGTTAAATATCCGCGAATAACCATTTCCACGGCGAAGGGTTCGCAGCGTGTTCCCACGGTAACGTTTGGATCTGGAGAAGAGATTTTCCAGTTCGGAACCACATCGGCCGTTTCATTCAACATGCGTTCTGCAATCTGATTCAGAACTTGACCTTTGAAGGGAATGGCTCTCGGTAAAACCACGTCGAATGCAGAGATTCGGTCAGAGGCTACCATTACCAATACATCTTCACCAATGCTGTATACGTCGCGAACCTTGCCTTTGTAAAAGTTAGTTTGGTTCGGTAAATTGAAATGTGTTCCGGCTAGTGCTTTCATTATCTTCTCATTCCTTTCATTTGATTCGCTTGCTTCATCATGGCAGCCATTTGGCTCTTGTTGGTGAACATCTTCATCATCTGACGAGTCTGATCGAATTGTTTCATGAGTTTGTTCACTTCTTCAAGGGGACGACCGCATCCTTTCGCTATGCGTGCTTTACGTGAAGGGTTAATCATGCTAGGGTTCGAACGTTCAGCCGGTGTCATACTGTGAATAATGGCTTCAACGTATTTGAATGCATCGTCGTTCACATCAACATTTTTCAATTGACCCATTCCAGGAAGCATACCCATCAGGTCTTTCATGCTACCCATTTTCTTGATCTGTCCTATTTGTTCTAGGAAGTCATTGAAATCGAATTGGTCTTTCTTGATTCTTTTTTCAAGACGCTTTGCTTGTTCTTCGTCGAATTGCTCTTGAGCTTTTTCAACCAAGGAAACAACGTCACCCATTCCAAGAATACGGCTTGCCATACGCTCTGGGTAGAATACATCGAGCGCATCCATCTTCTCTCCCGTACCAACAAACTTGATCGGTTTGTTTACTTCACTCTTAATGCTTAACGCAGCTCCACCACGGGTGTCACCGTCTAACTTCGTAAGAATAACACCGTCGAAATTCAATTTATCATGAAACGCCTTTGCAGTGTTCACCGCATCTTGACCGGTCATGGCATCTACCACGAACAAGGTCTCTGTGGGTTGAAGGGCTTCCTTCACCGCAGCGATCTCGGTCATCATTTGCTCGTCAACGGCCAAACGACCGGCAGTATCGACAATAACAACGTTGTGTCCGTTTTGCTTCGCGAAGGCCAATGCGTTTTTCGCGATTGAAACAGCGTCTTTGTTATCCGGTTCGCTATAGACTTTGACGCCAATGCTGTCTCCAACGACATGCAATTGGTTAATCGCAGCCGGTCGGTAAATATCGCAAGCCACCAAAAGTGGATTCTTTCCTTTCTTCGTTTTTAGGTAATTCGCAAGCTTTCCAGAGAATGTTGTTTTACCCGAACCTTGCAAACCGCTCATTAAGATAATACCCGGATTTCCTTGGAAGTTCAGTTCGCTGTGTTCACCGCCCATCAAGTCTTTCAACTCGTCTTGGGTAATCTTTACCAATAATTGTCCAGGGCTAATTGCCGTAAGAACCTTTTGTCCAAGCGCCTTTTCCTTCACACGGTCTGCGAATTCTTTTGCGGTCTTGTAACTAACGTCAGAGTCTAATAAAGCACGACGAACTTCCTTCAACGTTTCAGAAACGTTTACTTCTGTAATTTGGCCGTGTCCTTTTAAGACTTTCAGCGCTCTTTCTAACTTATCGGATAAATTTTCAAACATGGTATTCTGCGAATGAGGTTGCAAAGTTAATCTTAAAGTTCGGACGCACTTATATTTGTCGAAATATGTTGAAATGAAAAAGATCCTTTTCCTTTTGTTTGCGGTTGTGAATGTTGTGGTGTTGAATGCACAGGTGCGTTACAGAGTGACAACGGTAGAGCAGCGCATTCAGACAACTGACTATTGGGTTTCGGTTCAGAAGATGAATACGTTCATTGCTTCTAACAACATTATGGTTTCTCGCCAGAATGAATCTCCGTTGAAGTACACCGTAAATTTCAGCATTGAACCGAAGCTTTATTTGGCGTATAAAGAGGTGGTGAAAGACATGGGCTTGTTCACTGAAAATAATTTGAACACGACCGACAATACCGCACGTGTGGAAGAGTTGAAAGGAAACATCAAATACTATCAAGATCAGATTGAACTTCAAAATTCGCTGATGGAAAAGATGGACCCACAGTCAGAGCAATACAAGAACATGTGGAGAGAGTTGAAGAATTGGGAAACGAGCATTCGTAGTTCACAGACAGATTTGAACAACCTGACCGCTGCGGAATATTATTACGTTGTTGATTTAGAAATTGAAGACGAAACATACACACCACAGACAAGTTCTGTTCAATGGATAAACATGCCGGGTGTTGAATATTCTTATTTTCAAATTGAAGAACCGCATGACACATTGAGCAGTCCGTATTATCAAGGTGTATTCTTGAAATATGTGTTCACAAAAGGAAAGTCCTTCGCGACGCTAGGAGCATACAAGACAACCAATAAATTAGATCCGGACACGATGCACTATTCAGAGATGTTCATCTTCGGATTCGGACAAGATTTTTATTCGCGTCATCTTGGACGAGGATCGAAGAAATTCTTCAACTTGTACAGCGGTTACACGCTAGGAGGTATGTTGGCTTCGAACGATAAACGCAAAGAATCATTTGGATATTTAGCTCCAGCTGTTGGATTGGAATTGTTCAAGAATAAATACGTGTTGATTGATACGAAGATGAATTACATGATTCCCTTCAAGAACACGCGTAACATGCGCGGTCTGGCGTTCAATGTGTCGTTCAATTTTGTATTCTAATAATCTTCCCCTTTCTTCCCTTTTCTTACCTTTATCAGAATTATCTAAAAAGCACAATATGCCCTGAAAATTCATGCGGCAATTCAATCAAATCCGTCATTCGAATTTGATAATTGTACACGCCGTTCGCTGCGAAGTGTTCTCCGTTTAGCACGTTGCCTGTCCAGGCTTCTTTAGGATTGTTTGTTTGGAAAATAACTTGTCCCCAACGATCGTAAATTTCCAATTCATAACTCGTTGTGCCGGTAGACTCGGGAATCCATTCGTCATTTATTCCGTCGTTGTTCGGAGAAAAACTGTTTGGGGCGTAGAATAAAAATCCGCTTACAATGACTTCTCCAGTTGCTTGATCAATGCATCCGTTTTCGTTCGTTACGGTTTGCGTAATGGTTTGAATTCCTGCTTCGGTCCACTCGTAAGGGAAATTGCAATCACTGCTCATGCCGCCATCGGACATGGAATAAACGCAGTCAATTCCGCCGGTGGAAAGATCGGTAATGGTGGTATTCGAATTCAAAATGTCTACCGTTTGTGGTGTAATGGAGAAGCCCGCATTCGGAAGCGGATAAACCGTAATTGCATTGTTCAAACTTTGGTAGAGGGTATCTATACATCCGTCTACGGTATAAACCATTAACGACAAATCGTAAGTTCCAGGGGTGTTGTAGATGTGTAAGTTTTCGGGTTGAAAGCTGCCAGTTCCATCGCCGAAATTCCATTCGTAAAAAAGCTGTGTGTTCCCTTGAGCAAGGGCATTGAAAGTCCCGAAAACGGGAGGACAACCCGAGGCTGGAAAAATTGAAGGGTCTAACGTTGGGTCTATCGGAACCCAAACATTGTCAATGAATGATTCTGTGCATCCGTG
>JBJOPP010000038.1:0-6671 GCA_046050685.1 Bacteroidota bacterium | reverse complement strand
GTTCAAGGACATTCCATTTTTCGGGTTCAGAAATCACACACGCAATTTGTCCAGGATATTCATTGAACATGCGTTCCAAATCTTCCAACGAGTCTTGCTTGTATGTAATGGTGAACTGCTTTATCTCTTTCGGAATACCGAAGTCGCAAGCGGTAGAACCAATGAACCAATCGTCGTAACTGTAGAACGGATGTTCTGCAGGGCGCGCGATTAAATGTTTTCCAGTATAAGCGCGAGAGAGTTTAATGGCTGCTGTTGTTGCAACAGAACCGTTCTTCGCGAATTTGATCATGTCGTGTTGTGGAACAAGGGAAAGAAACTTCTCTGCCATTTCCATTTCAATAACACTTGGACGCGTGAAGTTTACACCTTTCTCGAGTTGCTTTTTCACCGCTTCCAAAACAGGTTCATAGGCGTGTCCCAATGAAACGGAATACAAACCCATAAGCGTGTCTAGGAATTTGTTTCCATCTAAATCCCAACAATACACACCTTTCGCATGTGTAATTGCAGCAGGCGATTTAATTGGAAATTGATCGTCACCTTTGGAATAGGTGTGCGCTCCTCCAGGAATTAAATCGTGAATTTTTTTTCTGTATTCGTCGCTCTTTGCGAAGTTCGTAATATGTGGAAGTGTCATCGTTTTCATTTCACAATTTTATCTTCTCGTAATGATTTTGCGTATCCAGCATTGATAATGCTTTCTTCGTTAATCTTTAATAATTCTGGTTTCGATTCTAACAAATGTACAACATCGTGAATGTCGAAATCACGAGTTCCAAATTCGGAAAAAATTGCTTCAACAAAAGCAAAATCTGCAGGTGTGTCGACAGATAACTTGAAGTTACAGTTGTCGTTCATCTTACGGAAACCCAAACTGAATTTTTTTGAATTTTTCACGTACGGAATAACATGCTCGCGTTCACTGTGAAGCTTTGCGTTTTGATACGCTTGCTCCAAAACAGAAAACTTCACCACCTCCACATCGAATCCATCTTCTAGAAAAGTGGGGTCTTCATTGCTGTTGGAAAACAAATCTACTCCGAACTTTACAAACTGCTCATACACCCAATCCACGGTGCTTCCATGATGTGTAGGGCAATCACTCGTAAGTCGAATAATATTATCGCCTTCATGCGCACCGAAAAAACTCGCTGCTGAATAGAAGCGATCGAGCACATCCCAATCGGAACCTCTGAAAACTAAAATATTGTTTTGATTGCAATAATTTTCAAGTGCATCGTCTTCGCTATTCGTAGAAGTTACCACTGCAATTTTACCGATACACTTGGCTTGAGAAACGCGATTGATAAGCGTTTGAATAATCGGAGTTCCGTTAATTTCTTTCAGTACTTTTCCGGGTAATCGCGTAGAGCCCATTCGAGCTTGAAGGAGCGCTAAATTCATTTATTCGAATTTAAAAAGTCGTTACGCATTTGAATGTACTCCGTGGTTTTTCCAACGGTGTAATCTGTTTGTTCTGCCGGGAAATATTTCGGATTGAAACAAGAGATTAACACTTGATCCATGTTTTCGCCGTTCACAAAAAAGCGTCCGCGGTTTACACCTTCAACCACCCAACCTGCTTTCCAATAAGCTTTCAAGCTGCCAATGTTTCCGGCATGTACATCGCCGGTTAATTTTCGAATATCGTATTTATCGAATGCCAGTTGAGAACCTAATGCAATAGCCTCTGTGGCCAATCCTTTTCCCCATTCATTTCGATCACCAATAACACATGGCAAATCTGCAATTCTATATTTTGGATGAATAGGCCCAATCTTCAAATTACCTATGTGCTTATCGTTTTCAACCAAACAAATGGCATGCATAAAATAAGAACCTGACGACCTTCCTTCTTCAATATAATGCCGAACCGATTCTATGGTCAGGCTTTTTCCGTTGACATGAAGAAATGCTGTAACCTCATCATCTGCGAACCACTCGAGGTATGTTTCGTTGATGTCTGAATCTTCCAAAGGCCTCAAGTAAACGCGACTCATAGTTTATGCTTCGCATTAAGTTGTACCTGCGAATCGAGCATTCGCTGATTGTCTTTTGTCATGTTTCCTTCATGCATACGATAACGGTAAAGCGGAAGCGGAATGTGAAAAATTCCATAGCCCGCATTTGCCCATCGAATTCGAAGATCTTCTTCTTCTCGAGAAGTGAATGATTCGTCGTACAAACCAATATTGTACAGATTATCTTTTCTAAACATGATTCCGCATGCGATCGGTTTTTCGTTCGATGCAACATGCATGATGTGCTGGCCCCTTTCGTTCACCAGATAATAATCAATGGCAACGGCGTCAAGCGCATTGTTTTCATTCAAAAATAAATTCTGAACGCGCAAAGATTCTGAATGTAAATAGTCGTCGGCGTCTAAGAAAACAATGTTTTGTCCTCTTGCCTTTCTGATTCCGAAATTTCGAGCTGCGCTTAATCCCACGTTTTCCGTCAGATTAAAAACCCTTACAATATCCGAGTAGTTTTCGAGAATGATTTCCGTTGCATCAGTAGAAGCATCGTTAACAACAATAATTTCAAAATCAGACTTCGCTAACGATTGATCCAAGGCACTGCGAATCGCTCGTTCTATATACTGTGCATAATTGTAGGTAGTAATGATAAGCGAAACCATAATCTTCAGCTATTACTTATCTTTTTTCTTCTTCTTACCCTCTTCGCCGTATCCATAGCCATAACCATAGCCGTAGCCATATCCGTAACCATAGCCATAACCGTAGCCATAACGATAAGCATATTTACCGTAGTAATATCTCCAACGCTTTTGCTTAATGTTGTTCAACAAAATACTGGTGTTCGAAAGGCTGTTTTGAGTCAGAACGTCTTCCAAATAATTCACCCCTTGCTTGGTAGCCTTTAAGGTATTCATTACAAGAATTCCTCGATCCACTTTCGACAGGAGAACCAAGCTATCTGTAATAAGCATAATTGGCGGAGTATCAATAATTACATAATCGTAATGTCTTAAACCTTCCGCAATAAGCTCATCTACCTTCGAATTTAATATTAACTCCGATGCATTTGGAGGAACCGGTCCTGCAAGCACAATGTCAAGATTTTCAATATCTGATTGAAAAACCACATCTTCGAAACTTGCCTTTCCAATTAAATAAGTACTCACCCCTTGCGAATTACTTGTGCGGAACATCTTATGCACCTTCGGCTTGTGCAAGTCAAAGTCTAACAAAAGAACTTTCTTCGAGGCCTTCGCTAAGGTCGCAGCCAAGTTGGTGGAGATAAATGTTTTTCCTTCCCCTGGATGCAGTGACGAAACCAATATCAAGCTGTGCCCACTGTCTGGCAAGAGGTATTGCAAGTTTGTTCGCAGAGTACGGAAGGCTTCACTTACGTTACCCCTTGGATTCGCTTGAATCGCAATTGGATCTTTTTCAATTTCTTCGTAATGAGGAATACCGCTAATAACAGGGAGTTTGGTTAACTGTTTCAGCTCACGCAGGTGTTCAATGTGCTCAAAGAACAACATGCGAACAAGACCTATGAGCAATGAAATTAGTATTCCAGCACCGATCCACAAATAAATAATACTCTGACGATCGGGGCCAACGACACCCATGTTTCGTGCAGCTTCAATGACGCTTGTTTGTGGAATAATTGCAGCACGTGCAATAACCGTGTTTGCCTTCTTCTCCAACAAAAACGTATAAAGCTCCTCGTTCACTTTCAGTTTACGTTCGATAGACATTAAGTCTCTTTCACTTTTTGGAATGTTTGCAAGCTCAGCTTCCAATTCAACCATTTGCAACTTCAGATCTGCAATACGCTGATCTATTGCAACTTTTGTATCTCGTGTGTATTTGAAAATACTATTCCGAATGGTCTGAAGGGTCGAGTCTACCCGCTGTATACGCTTATCCGGCGCCTTAACATCTACCAACAACGAACTTCTTTTCTGTTTCAGTTGGAAGAGATCCTTCACCAATTCCGTTAATGTACCGTCTTCCTCTCTCAAATAATTCATTGGAGGAATTACGGCACGATCGGGTTCCTTCAATAAGAAATTTTCCAACCCTTGAATAGACTCTCTTCTTAATTCCAAATCGCGTAATGAGATGTCGGAATTCGTAAGCGCTTCAAATGCAGCATCCTGCTCTTTGCTCAAATCAAGAATGTCACGTGCATCTTTAAAGGTCTCCATGGCCAATTCCAAAGAGTCGATGATCTTAACGATTTTATTGATTTGAATGTCAATGTATGCTTGAGTATTCTCGTTAATGGCAATCTCATTATACAACGTATAATCGATATACACCTTCGCTAACGTATCTAGAAAAGTCTTCGCTCGTGTTGGGAGTTCGTCTTGACAAGTCAGGGTTAAAATACTTGTGTACTCAACGTTTTCAATGGTAAGAGATCCCATGTATTTGTCTACCAATTGTTTCATTGGTCTAACACGAATTTGGAAGCTTTGATCTGTTACTGTTGAAAGACGAGATTCATCTACATGGGAAGCAAGATCCAATTGAATGGTGAACAACTGCTCCATGTATTCTTTGTTGAATTCATAGGTAGCTGAAGTAAGTTTCCCCGCATATTCATAGCTCAATTCATAGTGGCCAATGTCTAAGACTTTAATGTTCATGGGAACATTATACATTCCCGAGGACATTTTCTTCCAATCACAATGCACTTTGAACGCATCAAACTCATCTACCTGTAAGGTTTTCACCCTTCCAACTAGAAAATAAGAAATGGTGTAATCTAACTTCTCAAGGCTTTTTTCAACGATATCATACGATGCTATAATTCGCTTTTGATTGGTAACGTCTTGCATAAGCGAGATGTAACCCAATTCACTGTACATACTTTTTTGGTAATCGTATGTTTCAGAAGAACGCAATAGAATCTCGGTTTTCGCGGCATAAATACTTGGAAGCCTGTGCGCATAGAAATAAGCAGCAACAAAAGCAATAAGCGCGCAGCCGACAATCCAGAACCAACTTTTGTTCAAGAACCGTAAAATGGGCCTTAGGTCGTCTGCGTCTAGAAAATTTGATTTAGTTTCTGCCATGGATTCACTCGAGAGTGACAAATATAAAGGAAGCTGGGCAATATTGAAGATTTTAGGCTGAACCGAGGTGGAAATAATTTAAAGTCTATTATATTTGTGACATGAACCGTTTTAGAAAACTAATCGCTTTGTCAATTTTCCTTTTCTGCGTTACAGCAATTGGAATCTGTCAAGCGCCGCCTACTCCGCCTAGTGGAGGGGCAGCTCCTTGTGGTGGTCCGTTTGGAACAGTTTGTCCAATCGATGGTGGTGTTAGCTTGCTTATTGCAGCTGGAGCAGCCCTCGGAGGTAAAAAAGCATTTGATCTTAAAAAGAAAAAAGCATCTTAAATAATCAGTGAAAAATCCACTTGTTCGATTTTTTGTCATTGGTACCATCCTTTATTTTGGATGGTATTTTTTTTATGAATTGTATTTGCTACCCTCTACAAACGTAGATGAGCTGCTTGTAGATTTTTTAGTGAAGGGAGCGGAAAAGCTTTTGCAAATCTTTCAATTTTCGGTTCGAGTTTTCGATGACGGTTTATACCGAAACCACATTGCCATTGACGGTACAGCCGGAGTTACGGTAGGAGCTCCTTGTGACGGAATGATTCTCATGGCGCTCTTTATCATCTTTGTTGTCGCCTATCCCGGATCAAACAAAAACAGATTGTGGTTTATTCCACTTGGCTTATTCGTTATTCAATTCATGAACATCCTGCGCATTATGGCGCTTGCATTCATCGTGTATTGGAACGAAGACTATTTGGCATTTAATCACGACTACACCTTTACTGCTTTGGTTTACGCCGTAGTGTTCGCATTTTGGTGGTGGTGGTCGAAGTTGTACGTTCCTTCCAATGAAGCTTCCGAAAAAAAATAAATTCATCCTAATCGCCATTGCGGTTGTGATGATTGCATTGGGCTTTTACCAGGAGCAGGCCAAGGTGAACGTGAATTTCATTCTTGAAAAAGGCGCACAAATCCCAGGCTTTTTCGAACAAAATACTTCAACCAAAATTCAATGGCTTAGCCTCGAGAAAAGCAAATCGAATTTCGACTACTACTACAGCCACGACGCTATTGAGGCGCTCTACTCACTGAACGCTTCTCAACTCAGCAAGCTTAAATGGATCATCACCTTTGCTTCCATAGGTGTCTTTACACTTTTAAACATTACAGCGCTCTACTTCCTTCAATTCCAAAAAAAAGAAATTAAAATTTTCATTTTGGTAGAAGGCATGTGTTTGGCCTTTGCCATTGCCGCATTCATGCTTGGGAAATTCATTCACAAAGATGAATTGGTATATCCGGCAGTTCGCGGAATCATGGGCATTGTGCAGTCGCCTGTTCTTGTGCTTATTTTCATTCCAGCTAAAAAATTATTCAATCGATCTTTCTAATTATGGAAATTCAACTTGCTCCGCATGCTAGACTTTGGGTATTCACTTCAAACAAATTACTGACTGCAGAACAATGTTCTTTCATAGAAGTCGAATTAGAAAAATTTCTTGCCGGTTGGAACAATCACGGAAGAGCTATGGCTGGAAAGGCTTGGATTGAAATGAACCGCATTTTAGTGGTTGCAGCAGATGAAAACATTATGCTTGCTTCGGGATGCAGCATAGATA
>JBJOPP010000037.1:0-4617 GCA_046050685.1 Bacteroidota bacterium | reverse complement strand
CTCCGCGTTGGAAAAGCTCGTATGTCTTTTCATCGTCGATGGGAATGTTGTCAATGTCAATGTCAATGTTGTGCGAAAGTTTAATGAGCTTCAGGGCGTTCTTGATAATGCTCAAGGTCTTCAATCCCAAGAAGTCCATTTTCAACAGACCTGCTTTTTCTACAACGGAGTTGTCGAATTGCGTACACCACATGTCACTATCCTTCACGGTAGAAACCGGAACGAAGTTGGTGATATCGGTGGGTGTAATAATCACGCCGCAGGCGTGAGTTCCCGTGTTGCGAATAGACCCTTCTAAAATCTTCGCCATTCGCAACACTTTACCTTCAGGTGTAGTGCTTGCAGCAATGGCGCGCATGCGCTGCATGCGCTCGAATTCTTCACTAGAGAAATCGTCTTTCAACTGCTTCTCTTCTTTGTTGAAGATATCGGAAAGCGATGCGCGATCGGGAATCATCTTCGTCAACTGTTCCGACTCACCAATGGATAAGTCGAACACACGCGCAGCGTCTTTTACGGCCGACTTCGCGGCCATGGTACCGTAGGTAATGATTTGCGCAACTGCGTTGCGTGAATATTTATTTCGTACGTACTCAATAACTTTTTCTCGACCTTCGTCTTCGAAGTCGATATCCATATCGGGCATCGATACACGATCCGGATTCAAGAAACGCTCAAAGAGGAGATCGTACTTAATCGGATCAACATCTGTAATGCGAAGGCAATACGCCACGGCAGATCCCGCAGCAGAACCACGACCTGGACCTACAGACACATCCATACTTCGGGCTTCCCTGCAAAAGTCTTCGACAATGAGCAAGTAACCAGGGTATCCTGCCTTCTCAATAACCGAAAGTTCGAAATGCAATCGCTCGCGAATCGATTCGTCGAACTCGCCGTAGCGGTAGGTCGCTCCTTTGAAAGTTAAGTGTTCGAGGTATGCCGATTGTTCCGCAATGGTCTTTAACTTTTCTTTCTCTTGCGCTATGCGCTCTTCATCGTATCCGTCTGCAACCCATTTATCATTGCGCTGCGAAATCAAGCGTTCGTGCGATGCAACAATTTCAGTTTGAAAATTCGAAATAAACGATTCTTCAATATCGAATTTCGGAAGTAATATTTCTCTGTCGAGTTTGTAGCCGTCACACTTCTCCGCAATCTCAAGTGTTGTTTCTAACGCACCCGGATAAGCCGAAAAAGCTTGTGCCATTTCTTTGGCGTCCTTCAAATAGAATTCATTGTTCGGAAAACCGAAGCGGAATTCTCTTCCTTTCTTTCCAATGTATTTGGAAGGCGTGCTCACTTTCTCGCCATCTTTCACACAAAGCAAGGCGTCTTGTGCTTCAGCATCACTTTTTTCCGTGTAGTAGCTATTGTTCGCCGCGAAGTATTTCACTTGGTGCTTTTCGCAGAACCGAACAAGCGTTCGGTTAACGACTTGCTCTTCTTCCAATCCGTGATTGTTCAATTCGGCGTAAAAGTCCTCACCAAATTGTTCCTTCCAAAAGACAAAAATTTCTTCTGCTTTTTCTTCACCAATATTCAAAATAGTGGAAGGAACTTCCCCCCAGATAGATCCTGTGCAAAGAATAATTCCTTCCTTGTATTCCACCAATAAATCGCGACTAATGCGCGGCACGTAGTAGAACCCTTCGGTATAGGCAATGGAAGAAAGCTTCGCAAGATTTTGATAGCCCTTGAAGTTTTTCGCTAACAACACAACCGGATATCCATCGTCTTTTGCTGAACGATCTGTGTGATTTCGACACAAGTTCAATTCAGCACCAACAATGGGTTTAATGCCTTTTTTGTGGGCAGCACTTACAAAGTGAAAAGCACCCATCATGTTTCCAGCGTCCGTAACGGCAACAGCTGGTGAGCCCATGGCGAGTGATTTTTTAATCAATGCGTCAATGGTGGTGGTACTCTGAAGAATACTGTATTGCGAATGCACGTGCAAATGCACGAACTTCTTATTTTCGTCTATCTCAATCGCGGGTACAGTATCAGCGGGTCCTTGGTCCGCAGATTTTTCTGCTTTGAAATTACTGTCCTCGAGTTTCGGTGCTTCATATACAACATCGCCTTTCGCAACACCATCCGCACTTGGAATAACACCAATGCGAATAAGCTCGAAGAAACATTTTCCTGTTGCGGCAACATCATAGGCCGCATCGTGCGCTTCTTCAAACTTTACTTGAAATAACTTTTCATGAAGTTCAGTCAGCGTTGGCCATTTGAATTTTCCTCCGCGTCCGCCGGGAATAGCACAAAAGTCTGTTCCGAACTCCTTGGTGTCCATGCTCGACATTTGTTCGAGCACATTGGTTCTTCCTTCACGCAAGAATTCACAACCAACAATATTCAAATCGAATTCAATGTTGTGACCAGCTACGAATTGTGCTTGAGAAACAGCAGTTTCAAATTGATCCAAGCAATTGCCTAACGCTATACCTTCTTTGTTCGCGCGTTCCGTGGAAATGCCGTGAATTTTTTCGGAAGAGTAGGGGATTGAAAATCCATTCGGCTGAACAATAATGCTTCCTTGCGAAATTAAATTTCCAGTTTCACCGTGAAGTTGCCAAGCCAATTGCACCAAGCGAGGCCAATTGTTAAAATCGGTCAATGGCGCGTTATAGTTTTGAGGAAGGCCTGTGGTTTCGGTGTCGAAAATTAAATACATGGAAGTTGTTCAGATAGGAGCATAAAATTACTGCTACCCTTCCGAATAATTAGCTATTGTGGAAATCTTTCCGACTACTTTTTTTGAACCAACGGGTATTTCGGAACACCAACAATGAGAAGAGTCCAAGACCAAGAAAATAAACGTAGTCCGCGGTCCAAATAATGGAAACATCGGCGTCTGTATGAAACGAAATATAATAGGCGTAGGTGAGGTATAAAACGGTTGTCCCAAGTTCAATGAAGAACCCTTGAATGGTTTTCCCCGCTCCTTCAACAGCAGCGAGCAAAATACTCGTGAAAGCGAAAATGGAAATTGCAGGAAGCACGATGTACATGCTTTTCACGGTGAGTCGTGTTGTCTCTGCATTCGCGTTGAAGAGTTGCGCAATGTGTTCAGGATACAGCCACAGTCCGTGTGTGAGAATCGCTATGAATGAGAAGTTCAGAAGCGCTAACCGACGAATGACATGAAAGATTTCACCGCTTCTTTTTTCAGCAAGTAGTCCGGATACATAGGTTTTCGTTGTGCTTGAAAATCCCATAACGCTTACCCAGGCGAGCATGTACATGTTTCGTACGATGAATGCACTTTGAAAAGAATCGTCTCCTTTCTTTTCAATAAAGGCGAAGAAGATGATCCAGATGCTTAATGCCACAAGCATTTGAAGCATAATAGGAACGCCAAGTCGAAGAATTTCTTTGGTGTAATGAAAGGGGACGCGATAGAGATTGCGAAAGAGTCGTACCTCTTTATATTTCGCATGAAAGAGGGTATAGATAAACAATACAAATGCTGCAGCGCCCTCACCAATGTTTGTAGCAATGGCAGCGCCATGAACTTCAAGGCGAGGGAAATTGAAGTTTCCGAATATCAATAAATAGTCGAAAAGAATGGTGAAAATGGCAACGGTTACCGTTGAATAAATCATGCTTCGCGTTAGTGCAATTCCAGACCAAAAGGATTGAAGCACTTGAATGAAGGTGAAAAAGATAAATCCGTATGCACGCGTTTCAGCAAACGTTTTCATGTAGTTCCGGGTCTCTTCATCTTCGATACTTCGATCTAGAAAGGAAGGGATGAAAAATGCGAGCACAATGAATTGGATAAATACAATGAACGCCCCAATGAATAAGGCGTTAGCGAATACCGTCGGAATTTCTTCACTTCGTCCTTCACCTCGTTTGCGAGCAATAAGAATTTGAGAAGCGTTTGCTAATCCTGCTGAAAGCATGGAGAGCGCAATGTAAATGAGTCCAACAAAACTCACAGCGCTCATGGCTTTTCCGTTTAATTGAGCCACGAAAAAATTATCGACGAGCACAACAATGAATTGCACGAATGCTCCCATACACAAGGGAAGCGCCATATTTAGCAGCGCTTTACTGGAAGTGTTTAATGCAATTTTTTCAGACATGCGTTTTGTTTTGCCATTCGGCTTCAATGTGCTTCCACCAATGAATGCTGTGACGAGCCCATTCCAATTTCAGTTCTAATTTTTCTTCATCGCTCAATTGCCAATGTGTAGAACTGCTTCGCAAGTTAGTTGTTAAATGCTGCAACGCAATGCTGGTTGCGGCAGAGACGTTTAAGCTTTCTGTAAATCCTTGCATGGGAATGTGCACCAATACATCGGCTTGTTCAACCATGTAATCGCTCGCGCCCGAAAGTTCAGTGCCCATTACGAGCGCAGTTTTTTGTGTGAGGTCTAATTCCGATAATGGAATTGAATTTCCATGAAGATGCGTAACCGCGAGTCTGTATCCTTTATTCTTCAAATCGCGCACGCACTCAGCGGTATTGTCTCGTGTTGAATTGTATCGGTGAAGGGTGAGCCATTTGCCTGCTCCTTTCGATATGCGTTGAAGGTGTTGAAAGGGATTTGTATTTTCAATCAGGTATCCATCTTGAACTCCGAAAGATTCCATACTGCG
>JBJOPP010000036.1:0-4012 GCA_046050685.1 Bacteroidota bacterium | reverse complement strand
TGATTAACGAAGGAATAACGAAATTCATTTTCATTGGTGAAAATGTGTTGAACTTCCACACCAGCGACGATTGCTATTACGAAGAATGGTTTGAAGACGTGAACGACGAAGACGGATGGATAGCCTTGGTGAATTTCCGCGATCACGTGTTGGAGGATTTTTCGAAAGCGTATATTGATCAGTATTTTGTTTCGGGTGGAAATTTGAATGAAGTGAATTGGCGCACACAGCATCCGCATCAGTTCTATGAAAAAATAAATGCGAGCGTTGTCAAACGAATTGGCTAATGGAAAACTTCGACTATGTGAAAATGAATAAGGACTCTTGGAACAAAAGAGTGCCTGTTCACGTGCAATCTGAATTTTATTTTGTGGAAGAATTTCTGAATGGGAAATCTTCATTGAATGAAATTGAATTGAATTTGCTTGGCAACATTCGAGGAAAATCTATATTGCATTTGCAATGTCATTTCGGACAAGACTCGCTCTCGCTTGCCCGCATGGGCGCTGAGGTTACAGGAGTAGATCTTTCAGACGCTGCCATTGACCAAGCGAAAGTGTTGAATGAAAAGCTTCATCTCGATGCGGAGTTTATTTGTTGCGACGTGTATGACTTGAAAAATCATTTAGACAAAAAGTTCGATGTTGTTTTCACCAGTTACGGAACCATAGGTTGGTTACCCGATTTGGATCGATGGGCAGAAATTGTTTCTCATTTCTTGAAGTCTGGAGGCAAATTTATTTTTGCTGAATTTCATCCGGTGATGTGGATGTTCGACAATGAATTTCAAACGGTCGGATACAATTATTTCAATTCCGGTCCGGACATTGAAACCAGCACCGGCACCTACGCCGACCCCACTTCAGACATTGAAATCACTTGCGCGTATTGGAATCATTCCACCAGCGAAGTCCTTACCTCGCTTCTTGCACAAGGCCTTCAACTCACGCAGTTTCAAGAGTTCAATTATTCTCCATACAACTGCTTCAAGCATTCCGAAGAATTCGAACCGGGGAAGTTTCGTGTCAAACATTTTGGAAATAAAGTTCCTTTGGTGTTTGCGTTGGAGGCGGTGAAGAGGGGCTAACGGTTATCGGCTTGGCGTTCCGCCAGCTATCGGGATTATTTAACCACTGAATCGACAATCTTGGGTTAATGCTTTTGCAATCTGCCTTTTATTATTCTAAAATTATTTCAGAATTAGCAGTGCGATTTTTTCTTCTTTCTCTGTAGACTAGCATATTTCTATTTTGTTGGTCGTAACTATTTAGACCAATAGATTTTCTTCTTAAATCAATATCAAGGTCATTTGAAGTATCAGGGTCTTTATGCCACACATTGTAAAATTCGAATTCACCATATTTTTTCTTACCCCATCTTGCCATAAAGTCATTTAACGCACCATATTGGTAGGGCGGCAAATAACCAAGTTTAATATTCTTAAGCAATTTGTTATTTATATCAGCCCTGGGATTGCTATAGCAATGAATTAGCATAATATATGTTTTATTCTCTAAGAGGGTTGGACCCCAGAAATTAAAATTCTTGATGTATTGGGAGGAATCTTCAAGATCTCTCGGCAGTCCTATCAGTCTTTCGTCAGGATAACCATACTTATCAATAATTTCATTTATAATTTCAAACTGTTTTTTGTTGTTTTTCAACCACCTTATTCCATGGTAGTTGTTTCGAAATAGTATAAATCCGTCATTCACCTTTGTCGTGAATTTTTGGTCAATTACATACAAACTATCAATTACATTTCTTAACCCAAGGTCTATGGAATTAATATAGATATTTCTCAAACTATCATATCGATCAACAGCAGTTTGAGTTGTGGTATATGCTAAAGTATGTTTTGTAAGTTCATTCGTTCTGACCATCCAAATTGGAACTCCCTGAACAAATGATTTTTCTAACCATTTTTCAGCACTCAAAGAGTCTTGTAAAACGCTACAAATTTGTAATGCTTTAAAACAGTGACGAGAATATATAAAATCAAATTTTTCATAAAGGCTATCGAGCCTTTTTATCGCTGAAAAGTATTCTTTATCTAAAACATCTTCGTCAATTCTGTTTATAATTCTATGATATTCTATGTAATCTTGTGCAAATACACTAGATGCAAAAAATATTGAAAATATAATTAGACGAAGTTTCATTTGATTCTAATTCTGCTAATTAAGGTCTCTTGTAGCTAGCTTATACACGCTACCAGCATACTCCATAAATATCTCTATCACGACATAAGGGCAGTCTCGTTGCGGTTAGTTAAAGGTAATTAAAAGGAAAGAGCAGAAATTAATTATTCAAAACAAATCTTCCATACCCCTAATGTCTTTGACGAATGCCAAAGGCGAATGTTACATGGTAACGAATGCCTTCGGCGATATTAATTACTCAGACGAAAAACGAAGCAAAAAAGAATGAGAAACACAAACAGAATGAAAATGAGAATTTCGTCAAAGACATTCGCAAAGCATTCGCCCGTAGGGCATTCGTCTGAAAGACATTCTTCCCCTCTCTTACCTTTTCTTAACTTCTCTTATCTCTGAAAAATCGTCGCAGACATTCGCGGAGCATTCGCTCAAAGGGCATTCGTCTGAAAGACATTCTTCAATTACCTTTTTTTTAGTGAACCTATTATTTTACCGCGACTTTATTTCTGATTAATTAACCCGTTGACAGTCATTAAAAGAAAATCTAACGCTTTGTTGTAATCTAACAATTCATAGTCAATGCCCAGAATTCTTAGGTTTCTGTAGTACAATTCGAGGTTTAAGCAATAATTCTTTTCGAGTTGAATAGCTGTAGCTTTTTCTCCAAACTTTCGAATGAGAAACCACTTTTCTAAAAGTCTTGCCGACCTGCCATTTCCATCTTGAAACGGATGAATTTTAACGAATACTAGGTGAATGTAAGAGCCGAAATAAAGAACTTCTTCATGGCTCAGTTCAGTATTCAAAAGACATTCGATATCTGCAAATAGTCGGTTAAGATCTGTATTTATTTTGCTTGGTTCCGCAGCAACATAGTCGATTCTATCATCACTGTTTATCACAAACATGGGATTCGTTCTTACTAATCCCTGTTGAGAAGAAGGGAGAAGGTTTGCACTTAAAATTGAATGAGCTGTTTTTAGATTTTCAAAATTCAGTTCCTTCCCGAATATGTATTCGTAAGCCATGAAAAGGTCGTCGGGCTTCTTCGTATAATCGGGCTTATAGCTTACCTCTAAGAATTTATGTTTGAAATAGCTATCGAAGTCTATTTCTTCTCCTTCAATTTTAGAAGAATAGACACTTGAAACGGAGTTGTAGAATTTAAAATAATCAACGGGAGTTTCATTTTTATCCAATTCTTCAATGATTGAATCCAACTGCACTGAAACAGCTGCTTTGAACTGTTGCAATAAGCTATTGGATAGAATTTGAAGATTCATGGATTCAAAAATGTACTGTCAAAGATACTCTACAATGATTCACGAGCGACCTACCATCAGGAGATGTTTGAGTATTGTTAAAGGGGTGTGCCGCATAACGCTTCTGGAATTTACGATAAGGCTTGGGATGCGACAACCGTCTTACCTTTAAAATAGAAATCTTTCGCCCCGAACCCTATTCCACAATAATTTTTCTTACCTCGACTGTATCATCTTTCAAGAAAACTCGAACGGAATACAAACCCTTTGCGTAAGCATTTACATCGATAATTACGGCACCCACTTCAAGACCAGATGTGCTGTAAACGAGACTTCCAACTGGATTAAATAATTCAACCTTACAAATGGAACTTCGTGTTGTTTGCA
This sequence comes from Bacteroidota bacterium, assembly GCA_046050685.1. GTDB lineage: Bacteria > Bacteroidota > Bacteroidia > Flavobacteriales_D > Sanyastnellaceae > CAIZGX01. The sequence continues at coordinate 204 of JBJOPP010000036.1, read as the reverse complement.
CCGCCACTCGATCGCTCGAAGGATTCGGGTATACGTTCACTCCATAAGCATCTTCACTTTCACCCTCCACTCCAACCAATTGATTGCAATCGGTGGTTTGAAGGTATTGATTGTAATACTGCTGCACTTCGTCTGAGTACTGTTTCATTTTGTAGACTGCATTGGTAGATGGGCTGCCAGCAGATAGTGTGTCTGAAGCAGCGA
>JBJOPP010000035.1:0-3756 GCA_046050685.1 Bacteroidota bacterium | reverse complement strand
AATGTCTGAAGTTCCGGAAGGAGTCGAAGTCATCCGTTGTCCTATTTTCGAACCTTATCGTGCGTTGCGAAAGGCAACGGGGAAGGGCGATGCGGGAATAAGCGCAGGATTTATTCGCAGTGAGAAGGGGCCGTCTTTCATGGAAAGATTAATGGCTTGGGTGCGCGGGAATATTTTAATTCCAGATGCGCGCATGTTTTGGATTCGTCCTGCTTCTAATTTCTTGGTGAAGTATTTAAAGGATAATCCGGTTGACTTAATCGTTAGCACCGGACCTCCTCACAGCATGCACATGATTGCGAAGCGTGTGAACAAGAAGACGGGAATTTCATGGTTGGCAGATTTTCGCGATCCGTGGGTGAACATGGACAATGCCGACAAGTTTCAGATGAGTGCTCGGGCGAAATTTAAGCATGAGTATTTAGAACGAAGTGTTTTGCGCTCTGCAACCGCGGTGCAAACAGTGAGTTGGTATTTGAGTGCAGAGTATGAGAAGATTCGCGGAAGCAAGGTTCATGTCTTAACGAACGGATTCGATCATGTCGATTTTGTGGGAAGGGAAGTGGTTCCTACCGATAAGTTTATTGTGGGTCATTACGGAACTTTTGGCGACGATCGCAATGCGCCGGCCTTGTGGCGCGCGTTATCGCGTTTGGTGAATGAAAGTGAAGAATTCAAAAACCGAATGGTTATTCGGTTGGTGGGTCCAACCGACGGCTCGGTGTTGGAAGACGCAAAGCGCAATGGACTATCTGATCATTTGGAATACATCCCTTACGTGAAGCACAACGAAGTCTTAGACCTCATGCTCACTCCACAGTTGTTGTTGGTTATCTTGAATCAGAATGCCAACGAAGAAGGGCGGGTGACTGGGAAAATATTTGAATATGTTGCCACTGGCAATCGTGTTCTCGGCATTGGCAGTATTACCAGCGATTGCGCACATGTCATTAACGAAAGTGAAAGCGGCGCCATGATTGCCTTTCAAGACGAAGAGCGTATTTACGAATTCATTAAGCAGTCGTTCCCGTGCCCTGTCAACGAACCTTTGAATCCGAGAGTGATGAAGTACTCACGTCAGTCTTTGACTGACTCCCTTCGGGAGAATGTCTTCGACGAATGTCTTTGACGAATGCCTGCGGCGAATGTCTTCGACTGTGTTTTAGCAACGTTAGTTCAAACAACGCAGTTCCAATTACGCAGTAGGAATTATGAAATAGGTATTACGAAGTAGGAATAAAACCAGAGGTTTTCCAATTACGTAGTTCCCATTTCTTTCAAAATATCCATCTCCTTGGCACTCGGATAAATTCCGGAAAGCAGAACTGCAGAAAATGCAACTGGGTAATTCACAACGTACGCTGAAAATTTCGTGTTGTTTTCCAGCTTCAGCAAACCCATTTCAATCAAACTTTCAGCAATAATTCGCGCGGTTTTATCTGACTTTCCTGTAACACGTTCGACATCTTTTTTAGATATTTTACCGCGTAAAAAAACAACTTCTAAAATATACCGACATTCAGTTTTCAATTTTTTACGGGCAACCATAAGATCAACAAAACTGTATATGCGTTCAAGCATACTGTCGCAATCTAACAGGCTTGACATAAACTCAATTTGATCGATGGCTGTTGAAAGAAAGAACCTGCAAAATGCCACTAGTTCTTTGTTAGACAAATTTCCTCTTCCGTCGTAATCGTTCCATCTGCGGGCGTCGGCTCGAGCCAACAATAGCTTGTATTGCTTTTCGTGAATAGCTAAGCCGCGAGACATGGACCACAATCCAGAAGCGTCTAACCCTTCATATAGCAGACAAGCGTCGCTGAACAACCGATTGACGCGACCGTTTCCGTCTACGAAAGGATGAATCCAAGCAAACCGATGGTGCGCCGCCGCAATAGAAATTACACGGCGGTTTTTCGATTTGTTCAAGTGTGAATCTGAATCGTAAGACTCGATGAAACGATCCATAAATGTTGGGACATAGACCGAATAGGGTCCAATGTGCGCGCCGACTTGCACCTCACATTTCCGCCACTCTCCAGGAATTAGTTCTGTGGTTGACGACTTTTCGGAGTTAAATCCCAATTCATATTCCGAAAGGTATTTGTAAAATTCAGTATGTATCGATTTTATAAATTCCACATCAAAGGTCTTGTGAAAGGACTGATTGAATTTATCTCGAATCCATGCTTGAACTTCAACATGTGCCTTGGCTTCTAATTGCAAGGATCGTTGCTTTTGAATTGAAGAAAATTGATTTTTCATTGCCCGTTCAATGTCTATCGGATGCGTATCGTGTCCTTCTATTAAATTTGAATAGTAACTATTCATTGGACATAGGACATTGGCAATTGCTGCCCTTGTTAACGGATGCAGCGAACCAGACAATGACAAGGCTTTAAACACAAGATCTTCGGCCAAATCTTCTAATTCTCCGGCTGCATCATCGGGGAACATAGGCTCCATAGAACTTATGCTTGTGTAATATTCCAGTCCGGAAATCTTCATGCTTCAAAGGTACAAAAATTACTTTATTTTCCGTGTTCTATTCCGAGTTATTAAAATAGTCATTATCAATATGTTATAATCTATTTTATCTCGTCATTACACCTATTATTCCGTGTTTTATTATGTAAGAAAATGGAATCATGTTGCGAAGCAACGAATGTGCAGGCACGAATGTCTGCGACGAATGCCTATGGCGAATGTTTTCGACTGGTTTAATTATGAAGTAGGAATTATGCAATAGGAATTACGAATCCCGATAGCTATCGGGAGGAATAAAACAGAAGGTTTTCCAATTACGAAGTTCTTGGTTCCAATAACGCAGTTCCCGAGCCCCTAAGGGCGACATCCGAACTGCCCCCAGCAAAGCTGGGGGATAAAATTTCAAATGATTTTGATTTCTTAAGGAATAAGAATTAATCTATACATTATCCCCCAGCTTCACTGGGGGCAATACCCATGCCGCTCGCAGAGCGAGCTCTACTTCATTACTTCAAATCGCTTCACAACCTCTCCCACTCTAAAGATGTAATTTCCATCTGCATATTCAGACATTGAAAGAGTCGTTTGCGTTGAAAGCAACTGCTGCTTGTAAACCAATTTTCCAACGGCATCGAAGATGTACATGTCATTTCCTACAAGCGCGTTGTTGATTTGAATGTTCAACTCTGAGCGGGTTGGGTTCGGATACAAGTTGATGGTTGCGTTCAATTCGAAGATGCTGTTGTCGATCTGACCGTCGCAGTTCTCGTCAATGCCGTTCGCTGCGATTTCTTCAGCACCTGGATTAATGCTAGCATCGGTGTCGTTACAGTCGGTATCGTCAGGAGTGTATCCAACAGGTTGTGTACAAGCCAAGATGCTCACAGAAGGATTTCCGTAGGTATCTCCGTCGTTGTCTATGAAGTATACCGTTTGAACACCTTCATCGGTTTGTCCGTCACAGTTATCATCTATAGTGTTACACAACTCTGTTGCACCAGGGAAGGTGTTACCATTGGTGTCGTCGCAATCGGTGTTGTTGGTTACCCAACCTGCCCCTGGATTGGTGCAGCTTGTCACTGCATCTCCCGTTCCGAATCCATCGTTATCGAAGTCTTGGTAATAGGTGGTGAAGGTGATGCCTTCGTCTATTTGCCCGTCGCAGTTGTCGTCTATGCTGTTGCAGATCTCTATTGCATTCGGATTAATGCTTGCGTTCGCGTTATTGCAATCGGCATTATTGGTAACATAACCAGCACCTAAATC
>JBJOPP010000034.1:0-4013 GCA_046050685.1 Bacteroidota bacterium | reverse complement strand
TGCCCTCGTGATTTATCACCCTCGTCGAAGACCCTCGCAACGCCAGCTGCCCTCGTGATTTATCACCCTCGTCGCAGACCCTCGCAACAACAGTTGCCCTCGCAAAGCAATTTGCCCTCGTGATTTATCACCCTCGTCGAAGACCCTCGCAAAGCCTTTTGCCCTCGTGATTTATCACCATCGTCCGCAGGACCCTCGCAACGACAGTAGCCCTCGCAACGACAGTAGCCCTCGCAACGCTATTTGACCAACAGCACTCCATCAATTATAGGCCTCAAAGACGAATTGGAATCGGAATTGGATTTGGATGGATCAATAAAGAAATTATAATCATAAATAACCAAGCGAAATTGTTTTCCATCTTCAGACCAATCGTAGGTAAATGCAGGATGATTTGCAGCTTGTCGATCAAGTGTTTGACAAAAGTTTTCGAACTCGTTTTTGAATTCCCTGCTAATCTTCTTCCCATTGTCATTGAAGGTTATTGTGAAATCTGAAATTTCTGCTTTTGAATCATAATTCAGAAAATGCATCTCATTGAATCCCTGAATGGGTATCTCATTCAAACTCACGTTCACGTAAGATGAGCTTCCATCTGCATTATACACAACCTGTGATTGCTCAATTATTAACTTATTCCGAAATCGATCAGAATCAATAATGTCCGATACTAAATCGTAGCTACTAATACCTCCCTGAACCTTTACCGGCAACTGATTCGATTCAAACCATTCGGTGTATTCCGATTGATAAGAATACATGTAATTCAATTGACTTCTTAACTCTTTTTCATCTACTTTATCGCGGCTTATGATTTCTTCAGTTCGTTTCGACTGACTTTTGAAACTGATTGAATGTGCACTCAACGGTCCACCCCATTGGTATAAAAAGGTGATAATGAAAAGGGAAATCGGAAACGCCAATAATGATCTTCTTTTGTAGAACCCGTTGTACAGTGAAATAAACGTAAGCCAAATGGCCAGATACAAAACCAATGCGCGCGACTCCGTTAAACCATAAGCCAGAACGCGCGTGCAAATGGCAATCCACAACATCACAAGTAAAGGCAACATGAGCCAATAAAATATTTTAGCAAACTTCCCTACCCAATTCGATTCCATATTTCGGAAGGGCTCAGCAAGAAGAATCGTCAGTATTCCTAACGTGCAAAATACCAATATCCAAATACTGACATTCCCCTTGGGCAAATCAAACGTGAATAAAATTTTAGCGAGGTAGATATAAAGTATAGAGAGGTATAAGACAATAAGCGGAACAAGTATATACTGAACTAAAATTCTAAATGTCTTGGGAGGTTCCACAATCCAATTCCCCTTATTCAATTCAGTTGGTGTTCCCGCGAAAAAGAACAATACATGAAATGAAGATGTAACCAAGAATATTAATTGGCTTATAAAAGTTTCATCTATTTCTCCAAACAATAGTTGAATAGCACCAAATGCCAATCCCAAACCACTGGATATTACAAATCCAAACACTGAACTTAATAAAAAGCGAGAAAACATCCATTGGTTAAAATTCCAGAAATATTCTTTTTTCATTCCAACCAAAAAAGGCAGAAACGAACTCAATAAATGACAGCTTATAAAATAGAATACAAATACGCCCACTTTTTTAAAGGAATTAAAATCTCCTTGGACGACAATTAAATTTGTGATAAGAAGTGCATGCGCAACAACAAAAGCAAGAAGAGTTCCCAATCGCTTATTTCCAGTTAAACCCTTTGCGTCAGCAGATAACACTGCAGAAAAATGCAGCGGTATTCCGAGATAAAGACCGAATGCCCATGTAGCCAATAAAGTTTCGTCAACCTCATTGCCGTTGCGCATCATTATAAAAAGCACACACCCAATTGCTGCAAACGCCGAAACAATAACCAACGGAAATCGAACAAACACACGCTTGGCTTCGCTTTTCAATTCATTCAGTTTAAACATATTCTGGGTATTAAAAATTGTAACAACTTGTTAAATATAGATATACTAAATAGTAGCCACCTCGGCTGTTATAGTTTATTCGTCAAAAGACGTATAGTCTCATCGACACACCCGGCTCTGACAATCGTGACTCCGCCACATTCGCCCAACGGGCATTCGTAGCTCTGCTACATTCGTGCTTCAGCACATTCGTCCTTGGGACATTCGCAGCTCCGCTGCATTCGTGGCTTAGCCACATTCGTCCTTCGGACATTCGTGCTTCAGCACATCAGTATCCCTCATCAAAATACCTCCTCACCCCACGTTTCCCTTCATTCAGAAATAACTCTTTCTGCTCTTGCGAAAGCTTCTTCACCTTTGGACCAATACCTGCATCACTGATACTTATCGTGCGCTCCCAGTCGAGTTCGGTGAGCATGAAACGATTGAGGTTTTCCTTCATGATGTAATATACACTTCCCACTAAATCTTTCGTGCTGTGAATGGGATAGTATGGGTCTGTTTTCGTCTTGGTGCGGTCAACGGTAATCTGATATTCACTGTCAATTCGGAAGCCGAGCGTTAGCATGGGGTCTTGGATGTAAGGTGCTTGATCAAATACCCAAATCGGATAGTTGGAAAGGAAGCCGCCGTCTAAACACACGTGATCGCTGTCTGCATAATGACGAACATCTACGCGATGTCCTTCGTTATTCATTACAAATGGTTCGTAGTACAAAGGAACAGCCATGCTCGCGCGAACGCCGTCTACAATGCGCATATTCGGATAACGATAAAAGTCCAAATACTCTGCCTTTTGATGATTCATACACGTAGCCGTAACCACCAATTCACGATAGGTTGAATCTTTGTCGGCGAGTTTTTTCAGTTGCATAAACGTGATGTCCTTGTCACCAGTTTTAGCGGCAACCAAATCTTCCATCCATCTCAGAAATCTTTCACCGCGGTAATATCCCATTCGCTTGCGCAGTCGGTGAATTCCACCAATGAACAATCCGCCTCCATCATTCAGTTTGCCGAAATTCATTCCGCCAATAATCACAGAAATTTCTGTTGGTGTATATCCCACCGCTAGCAGACAAGACGTGATTGCTCCAGATGAGGCGCCAGCAACACGACGAATGTCTTTTAAGTAACCACGCGAATCCATTTCCATAAGCGCACCGCAATAGGCAACTCCGCGAATCCCTCCGCCTTCAAATACCAGATTTTCGAAATGTGCATGGGAGAGTCTGTATTGACGTTCTATTTGCGCCATGACATGCGGCGGTTCAGCTTGTGCAATTAAAAATTTCGAACTAAAAAAAAGTGCGATTAATGGGAAGAGGTATTTACTTTGAAGCATAATTCAAAATTACATAGAATGTCAAATATTCATTTGGAAATAATAGCGACAAATCCTGAGTCGTGTTTAATTGCCAACGAGAACGGAGCAACGCGTCTTGAAGTATGTTCAGCATTGCAAGTTGGTGGATTAACACCTGCATTGTCGCTGATTGAATTCGCGGTTGAATACACGGCCTGCGATGTAGCAGCGCTTATTCGAGTGCGCGAGGGATCGTTTGTTTATTCTGAAGAGGAAATTAAAATTATGTGTAACGACATTCGTCGTTCGAAAGACAAAGGAATTAAAGCCGTTGTTGTTGGAGCATTGAACGCCGATGGGACCATCGACTTCAGAGCTTTGGAGAAATTCGTAAAAGCTGCGAACGGCATTGATGTTGCTTTTCAACGCGCATTCGATGTTTGTACCAATGGCGACGAAGCCATTGCGCAATTGGAAAGTGCTGGTTGCAAACGTTTGCTTTCTTCAGGAAAAAAAATGACTTGTGTTGAAGGAATTGAAAACCTGAAACGCTACGCTTCACTGGCGAACACCATGGAGATTATGCCAGGCTCAGGGCTTCGTAGTTCGAACATTGCGCAAGTCTATGACGATTGCTTTTCAAGCTATCACACCAGCGCTTCTGAGATTGTCCATGCAGGTGAATTAGGCGTTATGCCGAAGGAATACCTTCGTGCAAATGCTGCGGAAGTCAGAGCAATCGCACAATT
>JBJOPP010000033.1:0-3052 GCA_046050685.1 Bacteroidota bacterium | reverse complement strand
CCATTGCTCGAAGCCGCTAAGACAAAAACAGCTTGCACGCTTTTCTATCAGAGTTTCAAAGAGAATGAAGTGAAGCAATACACGATTCATGCTTTGCTATTGAAGGAATATCTGAACCGCTGGTACTTGGTGGCTTTTGTTCCTGAACGCGATAAAATTTTGACATTCGGTTTAGAGCGTATTGTTTCCATTGAACCGAATAAAACCAAGTTCTCTATACCAAAAGGATTTTCTCCGGAAACGTTTTTCAAATACAGCATGGGGATTTCAGAGAGCACGGGAAAGCCTGAAAAAATTGAACTTCGCTTTTCCACGGTTGCTGCCAAGTTGGTAGAAACCCAACCCCTTCATTCTTCTCAAAAGAAAATAAAAGAAGCAAAAGCCGGAACTGACTTTCAATTTGAATTGCATCCTTGTCAAGAGCTTTACAACTTCATTCTCAGCTACGGTAACGAGGTTGAAGTCTTGAAACCTTCTTCCCTTCGAAAAGAAATTTTACGTCGCTTAGATCTCGCGATGAAAAATTACGATTGATTTAGCCCAATAACTTCAAATCAAAATACATTGCAATAGTCTCCGTATTTGATTGAATTGAATTCAAAAACACAAAATCATTTCGCTTGTAGAAATTCAACTGTTTCGTCTTGTTGTATGCATCAATCAATAAAAGTCTCGATGCTGATTTCTGATTCAAACGAGTGAAACCTTTAATAAAGTCCATCATGGAATAGGCTAATCCAGTTCCTTGATGATTTTTGGTTATACCCAACCTGCCTATTTTTATTGCTGGATATTGTCTAATTCTCTTATCATTAGGAATTTTACTGTGCCTATGAAATCGATTCCAAACAGTATTCTCATAACCTTTATCATGAAGACTATCGTTCAACAGACTAAAGAATGCTACGACTTGATTGTCTTTGGTAAAAACATAAATTACCGCGAATTGCTCCCTTTGAAAATTGAGTGCATCATTGATTAGAAAATCATTTATTTCATGTTCGTCACAATCGAAGTCTAACAAACAATGATTTTCATTCAAAACCTCGAATGTAAAATCTTCAACAAGCATAATTGTTATTTAGACTTTGCTAACACCCTTTCCACTAGAGAGAAAATCCTTTGCCTTTCAGCGTCCGAAATTTTGTGCTTTTCAACATTTGAAATGGCCTGATTGAAAAGCCAAGAAGCTCTTCCTTCAATCGGTTCAGTTACTTTAATTGGTTTAGCCATGATTACAAATTTAATATTTTCTCGAAAATAAAATCAAATTTCCGATTAGTATTTTTTTTCATATACCATTAAAACGCATAAACCTCTTGCATCATTTGTCTGTCAATGAATAGAGTCCGCATAAAAAAAACGAAGAATCTTTTTCACCTCGTAAATCCATTACAATGTGAGGGGTGTGCTTTGAAGAAAATTCAAAGCCATGCAAAACCTAAATCAAATTCAAGACGTTAAAATGTACATCGAATCCTTCCTTCAACCACAAGGATTGAACGCTTATGCCTGGGAGAACACCAAGCGCACAGCCATGGAAGTTTGGGAGTGTCATTTGAAGAACAGACCTGTTCGTAGAAATTTGAATTTCCTTTGCAAGGAATTCTATCAAATGATCCGCAAGCCGAACGGCGAATACATTGTGCCGCGCAGTTCTTTTCGAACCATGTAAACCGCTTTCGCATTGTTGCTCTTATCTTCGCGGTGTGAAAGCCGTTTACATACTTTTCAAAAAAGAGTTTCAACTCGATATGCGGAAGAAGCAATTGCTCTATGGCATCTTGCTCTTTGTGCTTTCTTCGGTGTTCACGTGCTATCTATCCTTGGAGAAAATTGAGGATTCGAAAATCCTGGCAGCTCTATTTTGGATCGTTGGACTGTTTGCAGCATTCAATGCCATGCAGAAGTCCTTTCAACAAGAACAAAACGGAACGGACAAACTGTTATACACGCTCGCCTCTCCGCGACAAGTTTGGATAGCTAAAGCTGCTTATTATGCGCTTTTAATTCTTGTTTTAAATCTTATTTCAATATTACTCTTTTCGCTATTCTTTGGGTCAAGCATTTGGTCTCGAACCGAAATGGACTTGCTTCTCTTAGCTGTTTTTCTGGGAAGTATCGGTCTCGGGACCGCACTGACATTCCTTTCAGCACTTTCCTTCAAAGCAAATGGATCCGCATCACTGACCGTTGTGCTTGGATTTCCAGTTCTCATGCCCTTTCTCTTCTCGCTAACTTCCGTCACCTTGAACATCTTAGACGGGGCAACATGGGAAGTGGCTTCCTTCGGAATGATGCTTCTTGCAGGGCTTTTTGTAACCACAACAATTATGTCGCTATTCTTGGTTCCTTTCTTTTGGAAGTCTTGATAATTCGCACCTTTTTTTTCATTTGTTTCCCATCATTCGTGCTTAATTTCGCCCGTGAACAATTCCATTCTTGAATGAAGCATTGGTATAAAATTTTAGGTAGTCTTTTTCTCCTTTACGCGTGTTCGTTCTCTCTCTACTATGCGCTCGTACCAGCACTTGTAGTTGCAGACACTACGCAACTCCATTCGGGATATAACCGCATTGAATTAGCAGGACATTACACGCATTTCAGCGACGTTCCAACAACTGCAGGTATTCGGTTGGGTGAATATTATTTTGCAGGAGACGTGCAGCCGATTGACAATGGTAAATTAGCCATCACACTTGATTTGCCAGATACCCTTCCGTCGAACGCCATTCTCTTCAAAGCATACAACAGCACCGATGGTGAATTGATTTTGAATCAAGCTTGTTCTTTAGGAAATATCGTTCTTGATACAGCAGCTACAGACTCTTCTTGGGTAAAAAATGTAAAGCAAGAAAAATTCACCGGTTTTGGATTTCCGAATTTACCTGTGTTGAATGAAACCATTCGTAACCTCATGTGGCACGTGCCGATGTGGTTCACCATGTTTTTCATTATGATTCTTTCTTTCGCAAACAGTTTGAAACTTTTGAATTTGAAAGAGTCTCCGAATCGTTTAGAGAAGATGTTAAAATTCGATATGCGTTCAACG